>PUMS01000098.1 GCA_003551485.1 Phycisphaeraceae bacterium
CACCGCCGACCCTGCGTGAACTGACCGAATGAACCGATCCCCCCGCCAAGGAACCGCCCGCGTGACACTACGCCCCCGGTGCGCGCTATAAGATACTGACTGTAAGGGATTTGCGGATCTGGACTGTTAAAGATGGGCCATGGACACTGCGTGTCGAAAACGAGGTCAGGCCACGTTTCCTGCACGCCGCGGTCCCGCATCAGCCGCTCATGCGCCGCAGATGCGCGGGTAGGGCGTCGGCTCGCGCTGAAGCTCGGCATCAAGGAAGCGCTGGAAGAGCTCAGCCCGGACCGGACGGTGGGCCGGGTCATCCCACAGGTTGCGCCTTTCCTCGGGGTCTTCAACCAGGTCGAAAAGCTCGCCGTAGGTCTCGCCGCGGTAGATGGTGATCTTGTAGCGGTCGGTGATGAAGGTGCGCAGGTGCAGCTTCGTGGGCTGGTGGCGGTTCTCGCAGATGGCCCAGTTGCGCGCCGACGGCGCCCTGCCCTGCCAGACATCGAGCTGGTTGACGCCCTGCATCCGGCCGGGAATCTCCAGCCCCGCCGCGCCCAGGAAGCTCGGCGCCAGGTCCACCAGCGACTGGATCGCCTCGCTGCTCTGCCCGGCGGGCACGCGGCCGGGCCAGCGCACCAGGTAGGGCAGCTTCAGAAGGTCCTCGTAGTGGAACGCGCCCTTGGCGATCAGGCCGTGGTGGCCCAGGAAGTGGCCGTGGTCGGTGGTGAACAGCACCAGCGTGTTGTCGGCCACACCCAGGCGGTCCAGCCCCTCGAGGATGCGGCCGATCTGGGCATCCATGAAGCTGGTCATGCCGTAGTAGCAGGCCATGTCGATCCGCAGCGATTCGGGGTCGTGCTCGTGGCTGTGGAAGCCGTGGTTGCCGTGCGGGGTCTCCTGCCAGGGTGAGAAGTCAGCCACCCCGTGAGGCTTGAGCGCCTCGCGGTGGGCGGGGGGCATGCTCTCGAACTCGGCCGGGTCGAACGCCGGAAGCTCCATGTCCGCCGGGTCGTACATCGAGGCCCACGGCTCGGGCACGATGTAGGGCGGATGCGGATCGTGAAAGCTGGCCCAGGTGAAAAACGGCTTGCCGTTGCCGAGCGCCGCCTCGATGTTGGCCAGCGTCCGCTCGGCGGTCCACACCGAGTAATGAAACTCCTCGGGCAGCTTCCACGTGCGGTCGGAGCGGTCGTAATACCGGTCCGGCCGCGGCGGGGCGGGCGGGCAATACCTGCCCCGCTCCTCACCGGGCAGCGGCTGAAAGTATTCGCGCCAGTCCTTGAGGCCCTTGTCCTCCATCCAGGCGGCATAGTGCTGGCCGACGTGGGACTCATCGCCGTGGTTGCGGGCCAGCTCGATGCGCTCAAAACCGTACCACGGGCCGGTGAACCTGCGCCAGAAGTCCAGGTCGCGCAGCGTGGGCTGGCATTCCAGCGACGTCTGCCTCGGATCGGAGCGCAGCGGCTGGAGGTGGGCCTTGCCGATCAGGTGCGTGGCATAGCCGGCCTCGGTGAACATGCCGCTGACGGTCGGAGCCTGCTCGTCGAGCTTGGTGCCCAGCGTCCAGCAGCCGTGCCAGGCCGGATACTGGCCGGTGAGGATGCTTGCCCGCGAGGGGCTGCATAGCGGATTGGGGCAGTAGGCGCGATCGAAGCGCATTCCCTCGGCCGCCAGCCGGTCCAGCGCGGGCGTGCGGATGGCGGGGTTGATGCACCCGAGGGTGCTGAAGTGCTGCTGATCACTGGTAATCAGAAGAATGTTGGGTCGGTCAGCCATGGCGGCCATGATAGCGAACGGCGGCGGATGGGTCAGCCGGTCAGGTGGAGCAGGCGTTGGGCCTCTTCCGGCAGACGCGGGCGGGATCCCCCCCGCCTACCGTACAACCTTCCGGTCCAGCGCATCGCCGCGATGCGCGGTCGCGTGGGTGATACCGGTAACACGACCATGGCGGTGACCAACCGACCAAAGAGGAGTCGAGTGTACCGAGCCCATTCAGGAACGCGCAGTGAACCGAACACCTGATGCGCTGCGGCAATCTGTATAACCCGCTCAGTCGCCCGCGGGCTGTGGGAAAAGCTCGACCGTGGCCGCCCACTCTCGCCACTGCTCGAGCCAGGCCTCGCGGGCCTGGTCCTGCCGCGGCTGGGGGTCGGGGGCAGCGGGGCTCTTGCGTTGCTCGTTCCAGCGCGCGGCGAAGGCATCGAGCGCCTCGGCGGCGGCGGCCGCGTGCTCATCCTCCGCCTCAACCAGACCGATCAGGCCGCGAATCTTCAACTCGACCGGACCGTGCTCGGCCAGCATGGCCACCGCGCCCGCCGGGGAATGGGCATCCGGCTCCAGCGCGCCAAGCGCCAGCTTGCGGGTCACATCCAGCGGTGCCACCTCCTGGATGACCTGCTCGAGGTCCTCGTTGTACCTGCCCTCCTCCCGGATGCGGAAGGGATACGTGTTGGCCGAGCGGCTGTGGCCGAGGCTCAAGCGAAGCTCACCATCGCGGTCGGAGTACGTCAGGGGCACGTTGGCCAGAAAGGTGACCGCCAACCGCAGGTCGCGCTCGACCTGCTCGAACTGCTCGGCATCATGGGTCACCCGCTTCAGGTCATCGACCAACGAATCGAGCAGATCAGACCGCGCCATCGCCCACTCCCGACGGTCCACCGGTGCGTAGAACGCGATCGCCTGGCCATCGAGCCTCAGCCACCGGTGCCCATCATCGGCCGCCTGCTGCCACAGCCGCATGGTGCGCTGCAGCGGCTTGGGCGGCTCCTGGGCCAGGTCGGTGAAGGTCTCATCCAGCAGGCGGTTGAGCGCTTCGATCAACTCGGAAAACCGGCCGATGGTGACCCGCTGCACCCCACTGACCTGCCCCGGCCCGCTGCGGGCGTGGCCGACGGCTTCGACACGCATGTGCTGCGACAGGTGCTCGAGCACCGCACGCTGCACATCGCTGAGCCCCTCATCCCCGGCCATTTCGGCAAGGTCGGCGACCTCGATGTGGCCCCACCAGTCCAGGAGCATCACGTTGCCCTTCTGGATGAACTGCCGCACCTGCTCGGCCGACTCCTCCACACTCTTCTGCTCGCGATTGCGGTGCACCCCATCGTAGAAGATGAGCACCTCGAGCACATCGGCCCCGCGATCGTAGTGGACGATGAACCGCTGCCCGATCAGCTCGACACAACTCGCCACCAGCAGACACAGCCCCACGATCAGGGCCACGACGGGAAGACGAAACGAAAAACGTCGAAACATCATTGCGATTCCCCCATTGACAATACGGCCGGACACCCTACCGTCCGGCATGGTGTGCAACACATCAGGTGATGATACGCCCCACCGGCCCCGAGGGACAGACTGGGGCCGCCGCCCGTAAGTGTGTACCCGCAAGAGGTTTAATGGCCGGGCTGGGACTCGAACCCAGGACCCACGGCTTAAAAGGCCGCTGCTCTGCCAACTGAGCTACCCGGCCCGGAAACGCGCACGCTCCCGCCCCGCGGAAGGCGGGATGAGGCGGCGGGATGAGGACCTCGACCGGCGTCCGCGCCAGGGCGGGGGCGGGCGGGGGAGCACGCGCGGGGCGGGGGGCCGGTCGGGGACACCCGTGGGTGGGGAATCATAACATCCAGATGGCGCCGTGGGTACACTGGTACGAGATTGGCCCGCCGCCCCGTCACCGGGGCACAGCGCAGGGGGGTAGGCGCGGGCGGGACGGCCAGGGGGCGGGCTACATAAAGGATCGCGACATGGCCTACAGAGCAGGCAGCAGCCGGGAACGCGGCGGACGGGGCGAGGGCCGCGGGCGGCAGCGTGGGCTCGGGAACCGCGGGGGCTGGCTCCTGGCCAGAGCCGCAGCGCGGCTGTGTGCCCTGGTGGCGGTGCTGGCACCAGCTGGCTGCGCTATGCTCACCCCCCTGCCGCGGGCTGCCACCAGTGAGCAGCGCCTGGCCAATTTCCCGGCCTCCGCGCCGGCTGCGGTGCATGGCCGGGTGGACATCCACTGGGATGCCTACCAGATTCCCTTCATCGTGGCCGAGGATGACCGGGATGTGCCCTTCGCGATGGGCATGATCCATGCGCACCTGCGGCTGGGTCAGATGGAGTTGCTCCGCCGCGTGTCGCAGGGCCGGCTGGCGGAGATGTTCGGGCCGTTCGTCGTGGGCATCGACCATTCGCTGCGGATCCTCAACCTCGCCGCCGCGGCCGAGCAGATCGAGGCCGACCTGCCCGAGTCGACCCGGTCCTGGCTCGAGCGTTACCTCGAGGGCATCAACCACTTCCGTGAACACGCACCCCGCGCGCCCGCGGAGCAGCGCCTGCTGGCCCTGGGCGATGAGCCGTGGACGCTTCGCGACATCATCGCCCTGGGGCGGCTGATGTCGGCCGATGTCAACTGGATCGTCTGGTACCAGTTGCTCCAGATGAGAAGCGAGCCTGGCTTCGATGAGTTGATTGCCCGGCTCAAGGCGCACGGCCGGTCGGGTGAGGTCAGCTTCGGCGGTGACCAGCCGGTTGAACTGATGAGGATGCTCACCGGCGCTGCGCGCAGCGGCAGTAACGCCTTCGCCGTGGGCGGGGCGCGCACGGCCAGCGGCGCAGCGATCCTGGGGGCCGACCCGCACCTGGGCCTGGACCTGCCCAACATGTGGGTGCTGCTGGGTTATCACTCGCCGGGCGCTGCGGCGGTGGGCATGACCTATCCGGGCGTGCCCGCGGTGCTGGTCGGCCGCAACCGCGACATCGCCTGGGGGGCGACGAACATGCGGTCGCTGAACACCACGCTCTACGATGTCTCGGCCCTGGATGAGGACGCGTTCACGCAACGGGAGGAGCGGATCGCCGTGCGGTGGTGGTTCGACAGGCGAGTGCGCATCCGCCAGACCCCCTACGGCCCGCTGCTCAACGATGCGCCGATGCTCAGCGGGCTGGATATCCCCCCTACTGCGATGCGCTGGCGCGGCCACGAGCCCAGCGATGAGCTGACGCCGTTTCTTCAACTGGCGCGGGCCTCGAGTTGGGAGCAGTTCCGCCAGGCCTTCGCCACCTATGCCATATCGGGGCAGAACTTTCTCTACGCCGACCGCGAGGGCAACGTCGGGCAGGTCCTGGCCGTCGAGTACGACCCCGCCGCCGGCCGCGCCGCCGTCGATGGCCTGCTGGCCGATCCGAACAACCCCGATCATCAATGGGGCGGCGGCATCCCCAGCACGAAGCTGCCCGCGGCCTACAACCCCGATCGCGGCTACATCGTCACCGCCAACAACAACCCCGTGCGCACCGACCCGCCCATCGCCCTGATCGTCAGCGCCAACGACCGGTACCGCCGCATCAGCGACCTGATCGAGCAGAAGGCGCCGCTGGCCGTCGCCGATGCCCAGGCGATTCAGGCGGACGTCTATTCGATCGCCTCCCACGCGGCGGCGAAGGCACTGGCGCTGCGCCTGGCGATGCTGCCGGAAGCCGCGCGGCGGCATCGCGGCGCGGCGGAGTTGATCGAGGCGCTGGCGGCCTGGGACGGCCAATACACCGCCGACTCGCACGGCGCGGTGGCCTATCAGGTATTCATCCACCACCTGGTGCGGCGGCACTACGGCCGCCGCTATGGCCCGCGCGCTGCCGAGCACCTGCTGGGCGCGATGGTATTGCACGACCTGATCCGGGAGGATGTCGAGGCAGGCAGAATGGATGACGACCTGGCCGAGGCGCTGCGGCGCGCGGCCGGCCCGTTCCGCCGCAACGGCACCTGGGGCTCGATGCACCGGCTGCACCTGCGACACATGCTCGCCAACGTGCCGGTGATCGGCGGCCGCTTCCGTTTCGGCGATTTCCCCGCCGCCGGGTCGAGCACCACGATCGCCAAGACCGCCCACAGCCTCAGCGATGGCCGTCACCCGGTCAGCTACGGCGCGCAGTCGCGGTTCGTCACCGACCTGTCGGACCCGGATGAGAACTACTTCGTGCTGCTGGGCGGCCAGGATGGCTGGTTCGGCAGCGCCAACTTCAAGGACCAGTGGGAACTGTGGCGCCGCCACGAATACATCCGCCTGCCCCTGACCGTCGAGGCCGCAGTGCAGCGCTCGGTCCACCAGACCACGCTGCGGCCGGGTGAGAAGTAGGAAGTAAAAAGCACTGCGTGCCACTGGCGGCTTGTCCACCAGTGTCTCTTGTGGTCGGCGACTCACCCACGAGGATGCAAATCGCGCGGCAGGGCGCGGTGGCTTACTCCCCTCTCCCACCGGGAGAGGGGTCGGGGGTGAGGGAAGAATCGAGCCGGCCCAGTGCATCTGCCCTCACCCCAGCCCTCTCCCGCCCCCGGAAGGGGAGAGGGAGCCGGATTTTCGAAGCAGTGCTCTTGAGACACACCAACGGCACTGGCCGACAGGCAGCCCGTGGCAGTCGAAGCGCGGCTACAGTTCGATGCCCCGCTGCTCGGCGACCTTCCGCAGGTGGTTCGCGGCGGTCTGGTAGGCCTCGTGGGTGGACAGGTGTTCGAGCATGACCGGCGTGTCGCCTTCCAGCTTCGACAACTCGGCGAGCAAGACCCCCAGGTCCATCTGACCTTCGCCCGGCGGGCATTCATCGATGTGGACCATCAACGCGTCCGACATGCGGATGTCCTTGATGTGGCAGCTTCGGATCCACGGGCCCAGCCGCTGTACGCAGTCGATCATCAGCGACCTGTGCGCGTAGTAGCGTGACGGGCAGTTGACCAGGTTGGCCAGGTCCAGGTGGACGGCGAAGCCGCGGCGATCGATGGCGTTGATCAGGGCCAGGTAGCTGTCGATCGAATCGGGCAGCGACCAGGGCATGGTTTCGAGGGTGAAGCAGGTGCGCTTCGGTCGCACCGCATCGATGATCGTGCGGACGGTCTGGACGATCAGGTCGAAGGTGGCGGTGGTGAGGTTGTCGGGGTGGGGCCCGGCCCAGCCCGTGCCGGCGCGCGTGCCGCTGACGTTGACACAGCAGCGGGCGCCGATGCGCTCGGCCAGGTCCAACCGGGCCTCGCAGAAGGCGATGGCCTTTGAGCGTACCTGCTCATCGGGGCTGATGGGGTTACTCCAGGCATGGGTTTCGGCGATGACGATGCCCGCCTGCTCGGCGGCGCGGGCGTAGGCGGCGACGGTGTCATCGTCGGCATGCTCATCGACGGGGCAGTAGGCGGCCTGGTAGTCGGCCTCGCGCAGGGCCCTGACCCATGCATCGGGCTCAAGCGGCGGCCCAAGCAGAGGCCCACCGAGTTTCAGCATCGCAGCATCCTCCAGCGTGACCGGCCATTCTACAGGGCACGCCTGCGGCCGCCCGCTCGCCACTGGCGCCCCGCTGCCTTCGATGCCGGAAGGTGAGCGGGAACAGAGCGGTCCCCGCAGCGGCCATTTTCACAGTCTTGGGTACAGCGCAGCATCATGCGATACTGCCCTGAATGCCATTGAAATGCGGGCAGTCGCGTTTCGGGGCCGACGATCTATCCGTGCCTGGCTTCGCCGGCATCGTGAGGTGCATGCTGCGGCCGGGATAGGCCGGCAAGGTGGGCGCGGCCGAAGTGGGCGATGTCGGCAAGCAGCAGGGCCGGGGCGAGCGCGGCGGTGGCTGGAAAACCGGGGGAGTTGCCGATGCCGAGGGTGGTGTCGTGAAGCTGCTGCTCGGCGAGAGTCCAGGCGGCGGGGTCGAGGGCGAAGGCCAACGCACCCCAGGGGTGGGTGGTGACGTTGTCGGGCTGGGTGAATTCCAGGTGGTAGCCGGCGGCCTCGATCAGGCGCTGGGTGTAGCGCGCCCGGCGGGTGGGGTCGGCGATGGCGGCCAGGTCGGCCAGGGCGTGCAGGCCGATCAGTTCGGCGAATATCCAGCCATCGAGCGATTCCTCCGGCTGCTGAGGGTGCAGCGCCCCGCCGCGCCCGGGACGATCGAGCAGGTCCACCGCCAACTTGTGCGCGGCTACGACAAGGTCATGCTCACCGTCAGCCGCCGCCGCGGCTTCGACCCCCAACAGGGCGGCCCAGAAGCCGGCTCCGTGCTGCTGTGCCCGCTCCACGTCCTGCCGAAGCGTCCCGATCCAGCGGTGAAGCCTGTTGAGCAGCGATGCAGGCAGTGGTGTGGCACCCGGTGACGGTTGCGGCGCGGCCGACATCGCCGCCAGGTGCAGGTGAAGCACCAGCCACAGCCACACCGGCCGCCGCTGGCCCATCGCGTCGGCCAGCATTGCGGTGGCGGGGTCGAGCCGGGCCAGC
>PUMS01000185.1 GCA_003551485.1 Phycisphaeraceae bacterium
CTTGCCGGGTGCGGGCGCCCGCCGCGATGCCGGGCCGCGGGCGAAGGCCGATCATAGCACGCCGGCGCCCTCTCCCGCCGAGGCCCTCTCGTGACAGCGCCCCGCTCGCCCCACCCCGCTGCCGCAGCCGCCACGAAGTCAGCTGCGATGGAGCAAGGGCCCGGGGCTCACCGGCGCCCGCCGTTTCCGTCAGATCGTTCCAAGGCCTTCATCGGCCTGAAAAGCCGGATTCATTCCGCCTGCGGTGAAGCGCCTGGAACGCCGCCGAACGGTGAGGGTAGTCCTGCGGGGGCACCGGCGCCGGGCCGGGCCATCTGTTGGCGGGCCCGACTTCGGACCTTCGCAACGGCGCCTGGGTGGATGGAGGGCTGCGCCCTTCGACCCGCTGTGGCGGTGCGGTGACCGCCACGATCTTTGCTTTTACGCAAGTTCATCGAGCAGGCGCTCGCGGGTGCCCTCCAGCAGGGCCACAGCGCGGCGGCGGCATGTTTCGGCCTCGCGGCGGGCGTCGGGGCTGAGGCAGTGGTCCAACGCGGCATCGAGCCGGGCGGGGGTGATGGCATCGGCGGTGAACGCCGTGGACCAGCCGAGTGTGCGGGTCTGTTGAAGCAGCTTGGCGCCGCCGGCGATGGGGTCGATGGCCAGGGCGGGCACACCGTTCTTGAGGGCGAACACCGTCCCGTGCAGCCGCGTGGTGAGCACCGCATCCATGCGGGCGATGAGCGATTCGACCTGCGCCGCCGTGCGGAGGCCGGTGCTGTTGCGGTCCAGGCGGGTGTCGATGTTCACCGCGGCCACGTCGCTGCGCTCGATCAGCGCGGCGATCGCCTCGTTGGCCTGCCGGTGCATGCCCCGCCGGCCGTATTCAGCCTGCGGATGCACCAGCACCACACCGACCACGGGCACGCTGCGCGGCGGAGCGAGGAAGACCAGGTCCGGACGGCTGTGGGCGGAGCTGTCGCGTTCCAGCAGCAGGTGGAAGGGGTTCCAGTTCTCGAGCGTGTCCAGCATCGACAGGTCGATGCCGACCAGGCGGCAGCCGGCGAAGCGCTCGAGCATCTCATCCACGGGCGGTCCGTTGCCGAAGGGGCCGCAGACGAAGACCAGGTGCGAGTAGTCCGCCGCGCGGCACTGCCGCCAGTCGATCCCATCGGCAAACGGCGCCGCCACGGCGACGTCGAAGGGCACGCCGCCGTCGCGCAGCCAGTCGCAGACCAGGTCGCGGGCGATGAGGTCGCCGGCGGTAGCGCCCATGTTCTGGAAGCTGAACCACCCGGCCACCAGGGCACGGCGCATCACGAGCACTCCTGTGAATCGGCCCTGTCGCAACGGCGCAGCCTGCGCCGGCCGCGGCGGTGGCCTGAGGTGGTGTGGCGATGGGATGGGGAGGGGGAGTAACGCATGAAGGTCATCCGCAGTTGCCGGCATTTGTCCGCCGCGCGGCCGGTGGCCATCGTTCAGATCGGTTGCGGCCGATTGTCAAAATCCTTCGCGGCCTCGAATCGCCGCCTTGATGGCGGCCGAATCATCCGATGCCTGCGCTCGCGCCAGCGGGGATGATAATCGGCATGGTGCTGCCCCACGCCGCCCCCACGTGGGGCGGTGGACGCCGCATTCGGATGCACAGGCTTGCACCGTTGCGATCGGCGGCGGTGGGCAGCGCGCTCAGCGCCTGCTCCAGGTGCGGCAGCTCGGCAAGGGCGGTGGCCATGGCGTGGATTCACTCAACCCCCGGTGCGTGGGCTCAGGCTCAGGGATGCGGCGAGCCGGTGGCCGGTTCGGATGCGAGGGCATGGTTCAACAGGTCCCCGAGCACGCGGTCCGAGGCGAAGTACGTTTCAGCGATCTGCCGGGCGCTACGGGCATGGCGCTGCGGATCGCTGTACAGCGATTCGATGGCCGCGGCCGCCTCATCGGTGTTCGAGAAGGTCAACACCCCCTCACCGGTGGGGATGATGTGCGAAAAGCCCGTGTCCTGCACCACCGCGGGCACGCCCAGGGCCAGGTAGCAGGCCGTTCGCGTTGAGAACCAGCCGGTGCGTCCGGCGGCATAGGCCTGTTTGGCCACGCTCCATTCACCGAAGGAACGGGCCAGGTAGTCGCGATACACCCACGGGTCGCCCGAGACCTCCAGCGCCGGCTGCACCCGCCAGCCGTGCGAGGCCAGGCGCTTCACGGGCGCCGGCCCGCCCATGGCCAGTTCCAGGGGCAGCGGGCTGCATGCGGGCAGGTCGATCATCCGCAGGAACTCGACGCTCTTGCCCGCGTAGCGGACACCGTCGACGGTCGGCCCATCCTCTCGCGGCTCCCACGAGGCCACGGTCGTCAGCACCCGCCGGCGTGCATCCAGCGGCAGCGGGGTGAAGCAATCCAGCACCACCGGCTGGCGCGTCGGGTGCCAGGTCATCGGCCCCGGCGGCACGCGGCAATCGCCGCTACCCATGTTGAGGGCGAAGGTGAAGAACACATCGTGCTGCTGGAGCCGGGCCACGCGCGCGGTGGTTTCGGCATCGGCCGTGCCCGCCTCGACGTCGGGAAATGAAGCCTGCGTGTACATCGGATCGCTGTCGAGGAACACCAGCCGCCGCGCGGCCAGGTACTCATCCCGCAGCCAGCACGAGGCCGAGATATGCAGCAGCATGTCCGCATCGCGGCAGAACTGGCACACCTGCTGCCAGCTCCGGCCGAAGCAGCGGCCGGTGGCATCGCGAAAGAACCAGCGCCCGGCCAGTGCCGGCTCCAGGCGCTGCAGGTGTTCGTTCAGATGGGCGGCATTGTCCGCGCCATCCTCGATGTAGGTGTGCTGCCTCGGGCTGTAGCACCACTGGCCGGTATCCTCGATGTAGAGCACCTCGTGGCCCAGGCGGTGCAGGCCCAGCACGTACTGGATGTAGTCCCAGAACACCCCGCCGAAGGGATAGGTTGCGGCCAGGCCGGTCACGGCGATGCGCAGGTTGGAGGGCATGGTGTCGAGTCCGTGCGGTGGGAGAATCAGGTCGCGGCGGGAACCGGCGATGGCCGCGGCTGCGCGCGTTCGGCCAGGATGCGGTCCACGTCCGTGCCGGTCTCGATGAGCCGGCCGCCATCGAGCACCAGCAGCAGGTCGCAGCGCCGCAACGTCGAGAGGCGGTGGGCGATCATGAAGCAGGTGCGGTCCTTCATCAGGCGCTGCATGGCCTGGATGATGATCGTTTCGGTCCGCACGTCCACCGCGCTGGTGGGCTCATCGAGGATGAGAATGGGTGCGTCCTTGAGAAACGCCCGCGCCAGCGACACCCGCTGGCGCTCACCGCCCGACAGCTCCATACCGCGCTCGCCGACGATGGTGTCGTAGCCGTCGGGCAGTTGCTCGATGAAGTCGTGGGCCCCGGCGGCCTGCGCGGCGGCGATGATGTCACCCATCGTGGCCTCGGGCCGCGCATAGGCGATGTTCTCGGCGATGCTGGTGGCAAACAGCAGCGGGTCCTGGAGCACGATCGCGTACTGTCGGCGCAGGTCATCGAGGCGGTAGTCGCGCAGGTCCACGCCATCGAGCAGGATGCGGCCGGCCGCCGGGTCGTAGAAGCGGGTCAGCAGGTTCGCCAGCGTGCTCTTGCCCGCGCCGGTGTGGCCGAGGATGCCCACCGCCGTGCCCGGCTCGATGTCGAAGCTGACCTCGCTGAGCACCCGCTGCCCGGTCCGGTATTCGAAGCCGACGCTTTCGAATCGCACACTGCCTGCGGCCGTTTTCAGCGGGCGGGCATCGGGTTTCTCGGCCACGTCGGGGCTTGCATCCAGCAGCGTCAGCACCCGCTCAGCGCTGGCCATGCTGCCCTGGAGCGTGCCCACCTTCTGGCTGATGGTCTGAAGCGGCCCGTAGAGCTGGGCCAGGTAGGCCCAGATCATCAGCAGTTCACCGAGCGTGATGATCTCGAGCTGCACGTGGCGGATGCCGATGAACAGCGTTGCGGCCATGCCCACGGCCACGGTCATGCCCACGGCCAGCTCGAAGAAGCCCTGGCTGCCCGCCACGCGCATCTCGCCGCGCACGCCGTGCGAGGCACGGTCGAGGAATCGCTCGTGCTCGCGGTCCTCACCGTTGAAGGCCTTGACCACGCGAAGCGCGCCCATCGTTTCCTGCACCACGCCCATCGCCTGGCTGTGCAGCTTCTTGGTATCGCGCCACTGGCGGCGCAGCCGCTTGCCCCAGGTTCGCGTCATGACCACCAGTACCGGGGCAATGGCCAGGGCCACCAGGGCCATGTGCCAGTCCAGGACGGCGATGACGCAGATCATGGCCAGTACCATGACGCCGGCGTTGATGAAGGGAATCACCCCCTCGACCGCGATCCACTGGATCGCCGGCGCATCGTACTGGATGCGGTAGGTGGCATCGGTGCTGCCGCGACGGTCGTGGTGGCTCAGTGACAGCCGCTGCACGTGGCGGAACAGCCGCGACCGCAGCGACAACGTCAGCCGCTGGCCCGTGTAGCTGTGCAGCAGCCAGTGGCCGAGCTGGCTGAAGTGCCACAGCAGGTAGGCCAGCACCAGCAGCAGCGCGGCGAACAGCAGCAGCGCCCCTTCACCGGATTGAAACACCGCCGGCACCACCGGCTGAAGGAAACCGGGCAGCGGCTCATCGCCCACCACGCTGTCGACCCCGATCTTCAGCGGCACCGGCATCAGCAGCTTCAGCGGCGTGCTCAGCAGGCCCAGGGCGAACAGCGCAGCGATATGACCCCAGTACGGCCGCGCATGTTGCAGCAGCCGCCGGTAGATGGTCCATGCGCTGTATCGGGCTGTGGTGTCGGTCGCGTTCATATCCGTAATCGTCCCGGCGCGGCGGTGGCGCCGGCTCGCATCAGCCATCGCCATTGCCACCGCCACGCTCGGCCCCGCCCCCAGCGTCAACTTCGCCCTCGCCCCCGCTCTCACCGGCCAACTCGGATTCGACCGCATCGAGGTACGCGGCCATCGCCACGCCGGCATCGGTGGCCATGCGTGCGGCCAGCAGCACCACGAGGATCGTCAGCATCACCACGGCCATCGTCGAGGCCATGGCGAAGGCCACCGCGCCCATCGCCGCGCCCAGGCCGACCGCGCCCAGGGCCAGGCGGCTGAGCACGGGCCGGCAGCGCAGGCGGATCAGTTGCCGCCCGGCGCCGTGTTCTTCGATGACCATGGCCGCCCGGATGCTGGCGGTCAACCCGGCGCGGACCTCGAGGTCCCAGCGGTCGAACGCCCCGCCTCGCGTGGGCTTGGCCCCGACGCGGTGCAGGGCCTCTTCCATGCGCTCGAGCCGCTGCTCGGGCGATTGCCACTGCTCGGACCAGATCGTGTGGTTGCGTGGCCAGGGCCAGGCCAGTGCGTGGCGCGACTTTGGCCGCCGCCAGGGCGTGAGCCCATCGCTGAGCCGCCCGCGCAGCCGTGCGATCGGCTGAAGCACGTGCAGGCAGCCGATCAGCAGTCGCTGTCGAAGACGCTGGCGCCATGAAAGCTCGCGCGGCAGGGCGGCGGCGTGGGCGCTGCGCATCGCCTGTACCAGCGGTGGGCCCGCCGCCAGCATCAGCAGCGGCAATGCGACCAGCAGCGGCTGCCAGATCAGCCCCGGCACCGCCAGCATCAGGACAAGGGCCACCAGCAGATACCACTCGGGCATCAGCGGAATCGACTGCAGCAAGCCGGTGGGGCTGGGGTAGACCGACTGGAACGGGTTGGCCCCCCACACCCCGTGATACACCCGCCAGCGCCGGCCCAGCAACGGCTGCATCAACCCGTCGCCGTAGACCCGGCCGCCCCAGCAGACGTGGCCCAGCCAGTTGTACTTTCGCGGCCATTTTCGTTCGAGCATGGCCTCAGCGCGGCCGTAGTTGTGCTGTTGTCGAAGGTAATTGCGCACCGAGTCGCGGCGGTGATGCCACACCAGTGCCGCCGGGTGGAAACCGATCACCCCGCCGCGCTCCTGAAGCCGCCAGCACACGTCCACATCATCGCCTGCGATGCGGAACTGCTCGTCGAAGCCGCCGATGGCCTCCAGGGCCGACTTGCGGATGGACATGTTGCAGCCGGGGATGTGTTCGGCCACGCGATCGCTCAGCAGTACGTGGTTGGGCCCGCCGGGGCTGTGGGCCACGCACTGGGCGGTGGGTGGATCATCCGCGGGCACGAGGTTGGGCCCGCCCACGGCCACCACCTCCTGCGTGCGGTAGGTCCAGGCCAGGTACTTCAGCCACTGAGGATCGGCAAAGGCATCATCGTCGATGTAGGCCAGTATCTCACCCTGCGCTGCGCGCATGCCGATGTTGCGCGCCCGGCTCAGGCCACCGTTGTCCACCTCGATGAGGCGCACCTCGTGCTGCCGGGCGATCGTGCGGCTGGCATCGGCCGAGCCGTCGATGACCACCACCACCTCGTAGCAGGGATAGTCCAGCCGTCCCAGGTGCGCCAGCGTCTGGCCGAGCGTGGCAGCGCCGTTGTAGCTGCACACGATGACCGAGATCATCGGCCAGCGCTCATCCTCGGCAAAGGGCACCGCATCGAAGGCCTGCGACACCGCCGCGAGCGCCGGCTTGGCCGAGCGGTCGCGGCGGGTGAGGCCGAAGTCCCAGTCGTCAATGTCGAAGCCGCCGCGATGCCACTGGTCGGTCCAGGCGAACACGAACAGCCCGGCGCAACCGCAGGCGAAGCTCTCGGCGATCTGCCAGCTCAACGTCCGGGCCTGCTCCTGCTCACCGTTTCGCAGGCTGTCCAGGCCGACCTCGCCCATCACCAGCGGCCGGCCATCGGCCAGGTTTGCCAGCCGCGCCAGATAGCTGCCCAGCGTGGCGCGGTCTTCCAGGTAGACGTTGAAACAGAGAAAGTCGAGGAAACCGAGCTGAAGATACTCGGTGGTGGGATAGTTGACGTAGGTGACCAGGGCCTCGGGGTCTTCGGCCCTGGCGATCCGATACAGGCGATAGAGGAAGCGCTCGATGCGCTCGCGGCCGTACCAGCGGACGATCGGCGCGGGAATCTCGTTGCCCACGGCGAAGGCCAGGATCGCGGGATGCCCCGCCACCGCGCGCACGCCCTGTCGCACGCGCTGCTCGATGCCCCGGCGCTGCGCTGCGCCATCCAGGAACGTGATGTGCTGCTCCCACGGCAGCCCCACCATCACCCGCAGGCCGTGGCGCGCCGCCAGGTCCAGCAGCCACCGCGGCGGGACGGTGTAGGTGCGGACGGCGTTGATGCCCCCTTCCGCCATCGCCGCGAAGTCTTCCTCCACCTGTCCCGGCGAGCCGTATTCGCATTCCTGCTCATCGGGTCGGAAAGGGCCGTAGGTCACGCCCCGAAGGTAAAGCTTGCCGCCATCGGCGTGGAGAAAGGGGCCTTCGACCCGCGGCCGGCTCATCGTCCGCCACTTGCGCTCCACGGGGGTGCTGACTTGTTCGGGACGTTCGGTCACCGGGGGCGCAGGCGGCGCCGTGGTTTGCGACAACATGAACAACTTCTCCGTCCAGAGTGCCTCACACACGAATAGGTCTTCGTCGTTTCGAGCGTCGCCCACCAGACGAGACCCTGAATCATTGTATCTACGGGGACAACGGCAACGCTGGTTTCCCAAAATTCTTGACCGCCACACCACAATCCCCCATCGGCATTTCAGGGATGTTCGATTGCAAGGGCCATGCCACCGGACGCACGCGATGGGATGCGCTGAGGGCCGATCGTGGTCGCCCGGCCATAAAGCGCTGTCGCATCAGTCGTTAAGTCGTGACCTGACGACTCTCGAGACTGCGCTTTTCCGGTCAGGGCTGTCGCCCCGCCCCGCCACAGGTCCGGGCACTGCGCCCACGCTGCGCGCCTGGCGCGCATCATTCTGCGAGACCGTCGCATCGCTGGGGCACTTGCCGCCACCGTGAGCGCGGTGTGGTGTACAGCTTCAGTGCGGCTTTATCCGCCCGGCGTGCGGTTGCGGCGGAGGCGGAAGCGGCCGCGGGTCTGTTCCACCACGCCGCGAATCTGGAGCATGGTCAGGTCCGCCTGCACGGCGGGCACGATCAGGCCGGAGGCGGCGGCGATCTCATCCAGCGACATCGCCCGGGTCAGCACCGACACGACCCGCTGCTGGCTGGGGGTGAGCACCTGCGAGGTGAACATCGGCGCATCGGTCGCCGCCCCGCCCCGCCACAGGTCCGGGCACTGCGCCCACGCTGCGCGCCTGGCGCGCATCATTCTGCGAGACCGTCGCATCGC
>PUMS01000014.1 GCA_003551485.1 Phycisphaeraceae bacterium
ATCGCGAGCGGCTCCTGCTCGCAGCACGCCTCGCCGCGGACCGCGCGGCGGGCGCTGCGCCGGATGCCGAACCGCCGCTCGTTATCAACACCCACCCGCTGGGTGAAGACCGCCTCCTCGTCCGCCTCGAGCGCGACCGACTCATGCTGGCCGGGCCGCGGCCGGACGACATCACCGAACTCGGCCGGCACATCGCCGGGCGGCTGGAACGTGAGGAGCCGGTTGCCGTCTACCGCATCCACGCCCCCGCCTCCGTCGCGGCCCCCACCGCCGCCGCGGCCGGTCAGCCGGTGCTGATTCCCACTTCGCACGGCCTTTGGGCCATGGATGCGGATGCGGATGACCCCCGCCGGGTGGACTTGGGCCTCCATCAGCAGGATGTGCCCGTTCGGATCATGGCCTGGCCGAAGCGCGAGGGCCGCATCTACGTGGGCGTGGTGCCGCAGGCCGGCGGCGCGATTGTCGAGCTTCGCGGCCCGGACCTGCAACCGCGCCGCACCGGTGGGTTCAACGGCAAGGGCCCGCAGGATGAGTTCGCCGCCGACCTGCCCACGCTGCTGTTCGAACTCGCCCTGCGGAAGCTGATCGAGCTGGAAAGCCAGCCGCCCGCCCCGCCCGAGGCCGCCGATGAGGCATAGGCGACCACGGCGTGCTGCGAAGATGGCGCGGACAAGCGGTTGCCGGGCATCATCGGCACGCTGACTGCACCCTCTTGCGGCCGGGCCCGGTGCAGGCTACGCTTCATACGGTTGTCAACCTTCTTCTCGTTCGCACCGTTCGTGTGCAGCGAATAAAGGTGGTGATCGCGGCTGACGACATGGCCGGCTGGTAATCCCGACCGAGTCGCACCGGACTCATCGAACCGTCGTCGACCGCATCGTGCCCGCGGATGTATCACGGCCCGTCTGGCAAGCGCGGCGGGCGGCATGAAGACGCTGTCCGGGTCTGTCATCTGCCAGGAACGACAACATGAAGATGCGATCCGGATTCACCCTGATCGAACTGCTGGTGGTCATCTCGATCATTGCCCTGCTGATGTCGCTGCTTCTGGCGGCGCTGGGCTCAGCGCAGGAAGCGGGCCGGACGGCGGTGTGCCTGAGCGGGGCCAGGCAGATCGCGGTGGCCCATCAGCACTACGCCCAGGACCATCGCGGCCACTACCCGGCGCCGCGAGCCTACCTGAGCACCGGCTCCTGGGCCGAGGTGCCCCATCGCAGCATCCTCGTGCTGGAAGGATACCTGGAGGTGGTCGGGTTGCTGGGCGTGTTCCGCTGTCCCAGCGACGACGGCTTTCGCCAGCCCAACGCCTCCACTGCCGTGAGCCCGCCCAACTTCAGCTACACGCGCAACATGGCGATGCCCGGCGGCCAGCGCATGGACGGGTTGGGCAACACCAGCCGCACCGTGCTGCTGGTGGAGGAATGGGAGCAGTCGCCGATGAACGATGCGGGCTTCTATGCCAATTCGTTCGACTTCCTCACCTATCGGCACCAGGATCGGGGCACGATGTCGTTTCTCGATGTCAGCGTGCGAACGGTCGATGCCGACTGGTACAACAGCATGCCCGCCGGCATGCGCGGCAACTTCCTTCGCGGCCGGTGAAGGGCTCTGCCGGACGGTGGGTTTTCAGCGATCAGCGGCGCAGGGGTTATCTTTGATCACCCGGCGAAGCCGTCGCCGTAGGGTGGGTAGAGCGAGGCTTTGCGAGCGACGGCTTCGACAGCGCTCCGCGCTAAACCCACCACCCCTCGGTTCGAGCACGGTTTGTCCCCGGTCTACGCAAAGCCGCTACGAATCGCTGGGGGGATGGCTCAACCCCCGCTCCCCCACTCCTGGCCCTGTGAAAGCCCCGGCGCCTGTCGTCCTCGCCACGATTTATTGGTGGGTTTCGCTCGGAGGACCTCGCTCTACCCACCCTACGGCGGATGGCGATCATCCATCATTCGGCGCGGGGGTCGGGGAAGGCGAGGTCGGGGTCGATGCCGGCCTGGCGGCATTCGTGGCGCAGGCGTTCGATGATGCGGGGGTAGACGGCCTCGCGAAGCTCGAGCGGGGCGTGCTCCCAGGCGCGGCGGCGTTCGCGCAGGGGGGCGAAGCCGTAGAAAGGGTCGGCCCCGAGCATGAACATGGCGAAGGCCGCCCGTTCCATCTCCGGCAGCGGCGGCAGGTGCTGGCGGGCCAGGGGCGCGGCGATGTCGCCGCGACGGCCCTCGTGCCAGCGCTCGTGGGCCCAGGCGGCGAACTCGCGGTAGCGGCGGTACTGGCCCAGATCGCCCTGGAGCAGGCCATCGCGAAAGCCGCGGACGAGCTGAACCTGGATGAAGCCCTGGGCGTGGTCCTGGGTGTCGAGGTTCTCGATCAGCTCGTTCGTGGCAAGCTGCTCGAGCGACTGCTCGTAGCGGCCTGTGCGGCGGTTGTGCTCCATGTCGCCGTAGAGGTCGCGGGCACGTTCGAAGTACCGCCGCGCTTCGCCCCACTCGCCGGCGGCGAAGTAGGCCATGATGGCATCGAGCAGCATGTTCTCGTGGCCGGGCTCGTAGGCCTGGGGCGTGCCGCGGACCTCCTCGCGGGTGATCACGTCGATGGCGCGCTGCCAGATGCGGTCGTAGCCTTCATAGAAGCGCAGGTCCGGCCCGCGGATCAGCCAGGCCTCGGCCAGCATGGGATCGACATCGGCGATGACGGGGCGCTGCTGCTCGGTCATGTCGATGGTGATCGCCTCGCCCGCCCACTCCTCGGGCGCACGCAGCGTGGGGTCGAAGCTGATGGTCCCGTTACGCGCCAGCGACTGCATGGCGTGGATGGCGCTGCGGTAGATGTTGAGCGCATCCTCGCGCGGGAGGCGATCGACGTCGCGCACGGCGATGATGCCCTTGACGATCCAGTAAAGCCCGTGCGAGGCCGGGTGGCGCCAGTCCAGCGGGCCGAAGCCCAGAAGGTCCGGGTCATCCTGATCGCCGGCCATGAGCTGGTACATCAGGTTCACATCCATGTTGTATCGGTCGGTGATGATGCGCTTTCGCAGGTGGTTCTCCAGCGCCTCGAGTGCGGCCTTCTTCCGCGGGTCATCGGCCTCGCGGTAGCGCTGCACCAGCAGCACCAGCGGGTCATCCAAAGCCGGCAGGCGCTCCATGTCGAAGCGCTGCCGCATCTGCTGGGCATCGCCGGCGAACACGTGCATCAGGACCGAATCGAGCACCATCCGGGCACGGGCGAGGTGGCGCAGCATGCGCTCATCGGGCCGGTAGGTGAGCGTGGCCAACTCCTCCAGCAGCGGCGCCACCTGCGGCACCTGCCTTCGCAGGGCGGCGATGTCGTCGGGCGCATCGACGATGCGCCCAAAGCGTGCCAGGGCCTGCTCGGTGGTTTCACCGGGCTCGGGAGCGCCGACCACCTCGTGCCACTCGAGGGCGAGTCGGCGCTTGTAGTACCAGTGCATGTCGTCGCTGTACTGCTCGATCTTGTGCAGGAATATCCAGGCCAGTTCGCGGTAGAGCGCCCCGCCGCGCGGGTTGAGTGGGATGCCGTGGTCGCGCAGCAGGCTGATGCCGCTGTTGACCCAGAACCATCGGTCCTGGGGTGTGTGGGTCTCGACGGAGATGTTGTAGGCCATGTTCCAGGCGTTGAAGACCCACACCTGCTGGAAGCCGGGCTGGAGCATCGAGATCCACTGCGACCACTGGTTGGCCTCGGCGTACTGGCCGGCATCCTTCAGCCGGGTGGCCCGGTCCCACAGGTACATCACCGCGGCGGCACGCACCGGCCCGCCCACGGTCGAGGCCAGCGTCACCGCCGGGGGCGCGCGGTGGGTGTCCACCGTCGGCCGCAGGCCCAGTTGAAGCTCATTGTATTCCCTCGAGATCGACTGCCCCAGCAGGCCACCGGCCGCCAGCAGCGCGGCGGTGAGCACCAGGCAGAGGACGATGATGATGCGGTTGCGGTTCATGTCTGCACACTCCGGGGCGCGGAAGCGGGCCGGCGGGCGCCGGCAGCGAGACCGGTCGCGGGCCTGCCCGATGCGCTTCGCGGCCCCATCAGCCCACCGTCACGCGGGCCAGCTCGCGGCGTCCGAAGGCCACCAGCGCCACCACGGCGCACACCCCGCCCCAGATCACCCACAGCCACAGGCCCGCCTCGGCAACCGTGGCCGTGCTCACCAGCCGGCCGGTGGCCACATCGCTGATGGGGCTATAGGCGCCCAGCGAAGGCATCACCGTGGCCACGAACTTGCCCAGTAATGTTATGACCATGCGCACCACCAGGTTCACGGCCTCGCCCAGGGTGCCGTCGGCGAAGCGCTCGCCGATCATGCCCATGCTCTCGCTCAGCCACTCGCCGAGGTTGTCGCGAAGGCCCGGCAGGGGCTGGGGGTAGTAGCGCAGCGCCTCGTTGAGGTACTCGCGGGCCAGCCCCGCCACGGCGACCAGGCCGCTGAACAGAAGCGCCACCTGGAAGCCCAGGAAGCTGGCGGCCATCAGCGCAATGGCGGCGATCAGCCCCAGTTGCAGCCACAGGATCACCATCGCCCGCGCCAGGTTGCCCTCGAAGCTGCCCGCCGGGCTCAGCAGCAGCAGGCCCTCGCCGGGGTCGAAGCGAAGGTCGCCGAAGGCGTAGGGGCCGTCGCGGTCGGAGGTATTGAGAATCTCCACCACCAGCCGCCCGCCAGCCGTGATGCGGTCGGCGGGGATGGTGAACTCGCGGAAGGCATCGTTCTTGGTCCGCACCTCCGGCACCGCCACGCCCGCGGGTGCTCCCGGCGGGGGGACCAGGAACGGGCGGTCATCGATACGCAGTTGGAAGGTGACCGAGTCGTCATCGATCTGCGGCGAGCGCGTCCGCCGCGGCTTGAGGCGCAGGAACACCGAGTCACCGCGCTGGCGCACCTGGTCGAGGCCGGTGAAGATGAAGCGCTGGCGGTGCTGGGGGCCGATGGTGTGCCAGGCGGTGATGGCGGACTGGCGGGCTTCATCGCGGTCGCGCTCGGTCAGCGGTCCCTCGCCGCGCAGCTCGCGCTCGCGCTGGCGGGTTTCCAGGATTCGCTGCACCTGCCCCTCGAGCCAGGCCGGATCGTGCGGCTGGGGCAGGACCTCGGCCCGTGCGGTGAGCACCTCCCGCCGCGCCTGCTGACGGTCCTCGGAGCCGGCCGGGAAGCGGTTCATGGTCACCTCGGCCAGCACCCAGATCGCCAGGCCGCTGATGGCCACCAGCACCGCGGTGAGCACCGCAAGGCCCAGCCACTTGCCCGCCAGGTAGGCCGGCCGGCTCACCGGCTTGGTCATGGTCAGGTAGATGTGCTTCTGGTCCAGGTCGCGGCCGATGGTCGAGCAGCCCAGCAGCAGCGTCATCACGCCCAGCAGCAGGCTCATCCACGTCAGCGAGCTGGTCAGCAGCCGCGTGAGTTGATAGTCCAGCCGGTCATCGGCCGGGACGCGCACCAGTTCGACCAGCACCACGGCCAGGGCGATGATGATGATCAGCCCCACGCGCATGCGAACGGCCTCATCGAGCACGGTGCGGGCGATGCCGATGATCGGCCGCCCCCCCACCAGCGCCAGCCGCGCCAGCCACAGACCCAGCGCATAGGCACCCAGCAGCGCCGCCGCGCCGATGACCAGCAGCGCCAGGTCCTCGCGCTCCAGCAGGTGCAGCAGGTAGCCCACCGCCGCGGCGTAGGCCCCGCCGAAGAGCGTCATCGCCACCAGCCGCAGCGTGCGGTACTCGCCGACGGCCCACCAGATGATGGCCAGTTCCAGCACCGCGCCGCCGACGAGCACCAGCGTCGCCGCGGGGGCGAAGTCCATGAAAAACAGCGTGCCCGCGCCGAGCACCTTGGCGATGTAGACCAGGGTGAAGTTGGTCCACCACGCTCCCCACTGCGACCTCGCCGCGGCGAACACCGCGCCCGCGGCCATGAGGCCCGCGGCGGTAACGGCGCCCATCGTGACGATGCCGGCGATGTCGCCGCGGCCCTCGAAGTGCAGCATGAGCACCGCCACGAGCGCGACCAGCAGGGTCGCACCGAGGCTGGCAAGCCACAGCTTCCAGGCGTTACCGGGCAAGATCGGCATCTCCTGCCGCGCTGTAGTGGGCCGTGGCCGACGGTTCAGCGGGGGTTTTGCTCATCGTCTTCTTCGCCGGGTCGGGGCGAGGCATCGTCCAGGATGCGGCCAAAGCCCTCATCCGGCCGCTCCGAGCGGTGCCGTGGGGGGGTGGGCCGCTTCGGGGCATCCTCCTCGCCCGGCTCGAAATCGGCCTGGAACGGCGCAGGGTCGATGCCGCCATCGTACTGAGGCACCTGGTCGTAGAGCGAGGAGAGCTGGCCGGGCCGCGGCGGCTTGTCCGCCCGCGAGCGGCCGCGCGCGGCGGTGTCCTGGCCGTCATCGCCGTTGCCCGGTGTGGGCGCATCGGATTGGGGCGTCGCGGAAGTGGCGCCGCCGCCGCTCCCGCCCTTGGTTACGGAACCGGCATCGGTGGCCGATGCGCCGTTATCGCTGGGCGAAGCGGTGGGTGGATCGGGGGGCGCAGCGTTCTTGGCCTCACCGGCCTTGTCCGAGGGCTTTGGGGCAGACGACTTGCGGGCCTTGCGCCTCGACCTGCGCGACCGGGGCCGTGCGCCCTGGGCGGGCGAGGCGGTAGGTGGGGGCGGAGCAGCCGCGGCCTGCTCCCCGCTCGGTGGGGCCGCTTCATCGCCGGCGTTCCCGGCATCGGCATCGGCATCGCCGGCATCCGTGTTCTGCCCGCCACGTGTCACGTCGTCGACATCATGGGTGCGGCCCTGCCGGGTGTTTTTGGCGGCCTCGTGGGCAGTGTTGTCGTCAGGCTGGCGGCGGGGTGGCTGCGGCGACTTCGCCTCACCACATGCATCATCCTGCCCATCATCCAGTAGTTCATCGGCATCGACGGGCTTGACCTGCCTGGCCTTCTCGGCCCCTTCCCGCTGGGCGGGGGTGGGCTGCTGGGGCGGCTTGGGGGTGGACGTGCCGCCGAGCAGGCCTTCGATCAGGTCACGATCGGGCTCCGGTTCCTCTTCATCTTGCGGCGGCGCCGGCCGCGGCGGCTTGCCGGTGCCGGAGGTGGCGGCCTCGGCAAGGCCGCGGTCCTGGGGCTTCGCGTCCGGTGGCGGCGCGGGCCGGCTGGTCGCGGTTGTCAACTGCTCGACAATGGCGGCGTCCGCCGCGGCCTGCCCGTCGGCCTCTTCATCGGCCGGCGCCTCATCGTCCTGCTCGGCATCGTCTTCCCGTCCCGCGGCGGCGGCCGCGCCGGCCCCGGCGGCGGGCCCGACCAGCGAGTCGATCACCTGCCGGCGCGCTGCATCCTCATCCGGCGGCTCCTCATCATCCTCGCCGCGCAGGAAGCCGGCGATCTGGCCGCCGGAGACGGCGCCGCTGGTCGCAGCGCCCTGCTCGAGGGCCTCGTGGATGACCTGGTCGAAGATCGCCTCGAGCTTCTGCCGCGGGCGCTCGACGCGCCGGATGTGGCGGCGGCTCTGCTCGAGCACCCGCTCGATGCGCTCGATGGTCTGTTCATCGAGGGCATCGGTGTAGATCGCCGTCTCGTCGCGCACGGTCAGCAGTTCATCCAGCGTGCCCAGCGCCCGGATGCGCCCGCCGTACATGATCGCCACCCGGTCGCAGACATCCTCGACATCCGAGAGCTGATGCGTGCAGAAGATGACCGTCTTGCCCATCTGCCGCAGCGTCTGCACCAGGTTCTTGGTCTGGCGGATGCCCATCGGGTCCATGCCGGCGGTGGGCTCATCGAGGATGAGCAGTTCCGGGTCGTTGATCAGGGCCTGGGCGAGGCCGAGCTTTCGCTGCATGCCCTTGGAATACTGGCCCACCGGCCGCCGCCAGGCGTGTTGAAGGCCGACCATCTCCAGCAGCCGGTCGATGCGGTGCTCGCGCTGCGAGCGCGGCTGATGGTGCAGGCGGCCGAAGAAGTCCAGCGTCTCGCGCGCGTTGAGGAAGCGGTAGAGGTAGGACTCCTCGGGCAGGTAGCCGATGCGCCGCTTGACGTTGACGTGATCGGCACTGTGGCCGAGCACGGCGATGCGGCCGCGGGTGGGCGCCAGCAGGCCCAGCAGCAGCTTGATCGTGGTGGACTTGCCCGAGCCGTTGGGCCCGAGCAGGCCGAAGACCTCGC
>PUMS01000196.1 GCA_003551485.1 Phycisphaeraceae bacterium
CGGGCCTTCACCACCGCCTTCTCATCCAGCGCCGGGTCGGCCGCCAGCGCATCGGCCAGGGCATCGCCGGGGAAGATGGCCTGCTGCGGGTCGTCGCGGTCCCATTCGCGGACCCGGCCCAGCGGCGTGTTCTCGCGCTGAAACGGCCAGGCGATGAAGCTGACATACCGGCCGGGCAGGCCGCGCTCGATGGCCTGGTCCTGGCGGTCGCGAACGGCCAGCATGTGGTCAATGCGGTTGGCGATGCCCTCGATGTGGCCGAACATCATCGTGGCGCTGGTGAACATGCCCAGCTCGTGGGCCACGGTCATCACCTCCAGCCACTGCTCGGCAGTGGCCTTACCGATGCCGATGCGCCGCCGCACGTGATGGGCGAATATCTCACCACCGCCGCCGGGCACCGAATCCAGCCCCGCCGCCATCAGCCGCTGAAGGATCGCGCGAAGCTTCTCCCGGAAGGTCTCGATATCGAGCTCGCCGGCGCAGCCGACGCCGGGCGTGGGAAAGCCATCGACCTCGAAGATCGCGACGAACTCGACCAGTTCCGGCGGTGAAAAGCCGTGAATGTGAACCTGCGGGAAAGCCTGCTTCATCGCCCGCAGCATCTGCTCGTAGAAACCGATGCCCAGTTCGGGGTGCATCCCGCCCTGGAGCAGGACCTGTGTGCCGCCGATGTCGACAAGGGCCTGGACCTTCCCGTGAAGCTCGCCGTCGGTGAGGGTGTAGCTACCGGTTTCGCCGAGGTCGCGCTTGAAGGCGCAGAAGGTGCAGTCGGCGGAGCAGACGTTGGTGTAGTTGATGTTGCGGTCGATGATGTAGGTGCGCAGATGGCTGCCTTCGCCAAGGATATGGTCGGCCCGGGCCGTGGCCCACCGGCCCAGGTCCGCCAGCGGGGCCCGCTCGAAAAGGGTTCGGGCCTGCGCGGCGTCGAGCCGGGCTCGGCCCTCGATGACCGCATCGATATCCACCGCCCGCCACAGCCCTGTTTGGGGAATGGTGCTCACGCGTCGATCAGCTCCTTCCGCCCGAGGCCGGTTCCGCCAGCCCGGGGCCACGGGTCAGGCCATGATAGCGGCCCGCCACGGCGCCGTGCGAGGGTGCCACTGGCGGCCTGCCGGCCGGGGCAGGTGATGTCCGTCGGGGCGATGGTGGACAGGCCATCGGTCCGCCCCCGCGCTTGCCGCCGGGGGACGGTGGGGTATGCTGGGCCGTGTCGCGCCCCACCGCCGCGAAGTGAAGCCGACTTCACTTGTGGCCCCCGCCTTCGGCCCCGGCACCGGCCTGGAGAGTTGGAAAAGGGGCTGGAAACGATCCAGGAGCATGAGATGTACCAGGCGATCCGCCTTTCGCGGCGCCGCGCTGCCGCCGAGGCGCGGGCCGTGGCCCTTGCAGAGCAGACCGCCGGCAGCGACCCCGCCGCAAGAACAACGAACGGCGCCACAGCGCTGCAGCGGCTTGATGAAGCCGCCCGCAGCGCCGTCGAGGCGGCGATGAAGCGGCCGGAGTTCAGCCTGCCCGCGGGCGGTCTGCGGCCGGTGTACGTCAAGCCCGGTGGCCCGCCGGTTTTCCTGCTCGGTCTGGGCAGGCACGGCGCTGGCGAAGCCCGGCACCTGCGGCAGGCCGCTGCCGCGCTCGCCAGGGATGCGTTCAACGCCGGGGTCCGGTCGCTGGCGGTCGACGTCGATGAGGCCGACCGCGAGACGATGGGGCCTGCCGCGGCGGGCGAGGCGCTGGGTGAGGGCCTTGCCGTGGGCAATCTCCAGTTCACCCGCTTCAGCGGCGCCGCGGCCGGAGCGGACAAGCCCAGGCTCAAGCTCGAGGTGCAACTGACTGGCGATGCCCATCGCGACTTCAGCCGTGCTGTGGAATGCGGCCTGGCGACGGGGGAGTCGGCCAACGTCGCCCGGCGCCTGGCCGCCACACCGCCCAACGTGGCCGACCCTCGCTACTTCATCGGTGAATCGCGGCGGGTGGCCCGGCAGGCGGGGCTGCGCATCCGCATCCTCGCCCGCGCTGAACTGAAGAGGCTCGGCCTCAACGGCCTGCTGGCCGTGGGCGGGGCCGGGTCGCAGCCGCCGGCGCTGATCTGCCTCGAACATCGGCCCGCCGGCTCGGCCGCTGCCCGCCGCGGCCGCGGGCGAAGCGCCGCGGCGCCCCAGCAGGGCGACGGGCCCATCCTGCTGGTGGGCAAGGCCGTCACCTTCGACACCGGCGGCTACTCGCTCAAGCCGCGCGAGGGCATGACGGGCATGAAGTACGACAAGTGCGGCGGCACCGCCGTGCTCGGGGCCATGCACGCCGTGGGCACGCTGGGGCTGGAGCAGCACGTGGTCGGGCTCATCCCCGTGGTCGAGAACATGATCGACCGCGAGGCCTACCGCGTCGATGACATCCTGACCATGGCCAACGGTGTCACCGTGGAGGTGACCAACACCGATGCCGAGGGCCGGCTGATCCTGGCCGATGCGATGGCCTGGGGCTGCCGCCAGTACAAGCCGCGGGCCGTGATCGACCTGGCCACGCTGACCGGCGGTGTGGTGATCGCGCTGGGTACGCACTGTGCCGGCCTGTTCTGCAACGATGAGGCCCTGCGTCAGAGGCTCATCGCCGCCGGCGAGCGCACGGGCGAGCGGCTGTGGCCGCTGCCGCTTTGGCCCGAGCACCGCGAGCTGATGAAGGGCACCCACGCCGACCTGGTCAACTCCGGCCAGCGCAAGGCCCATCCGATCCAGGGCGCAGCGTTCCTGTCGTTCTTCGTCGGGGAGGATGCGCCCAAAGCGATGCCTGCCATCCCCTGGGCGCACCTGGACATCGCCGGCGTGGCCGCCCTGGAAAAGGCCGAAGGCAACCTGCCCATCGGCCCCACCGGCTTCGGTGTGCGCCTGCTGACCCGGCTGATCGAGAACTGGTGATCCCCGCTGCATGGACCTGAAAGGGCCGGGGGACGCGGGGTGATTCGCACGGGGTCCGTGCCGTGCGGCACAGACCGATGCGCTTGCTCCCCCGCCGCGGCAAAGGCCGACCGCGGATCGCATGACGGCGGCCGCCGCGGCCCCGCCAGGGTCCTGAACCCGATCCCACCTGCAACCGCAACCTGCATTGAATGGACTGGAAACTCTGACCCGCAAGCGACCCACGCCCACCTCCGACAGCTACGAATCGGCCGCGCCCGATGCCCAGCTCGAGCCCATCGACCAGGATCGGCCCGAGCAACTGGTGCGCACCACCGTGCGCAGCGAGGCGCTGCGACTGGGCATGATCCGGCCGGTGCTTCAGACCACCGTCGCCGGGGGGATGCTCATCCTGGTCGCCGGCAGCTACTTCAACGCCGGTCAGACGGCCAAGGGACTGCTTGGCGGCGCGGTGCACTACGGCTTTCTGTTGACGCCTCTGTTCGTGCCGCTGCTGGCGTGGCTGGGCTGGCGGGTGTCGCGGGCGATGGGGCTGAAGCTAAGTGTGGCCGCGGCGGGGATGGTCATCGCGGCAATGGCCCCGGACCTGCCGCTGTTCATGCTCGGGGCGATGCTGAGCATCTCGGCCTGCTCGCTGACCGCTCCGTTGATGACGGCGCTGTGGCGGCAGAACGTGCCCGGTTCCAGCCGGGGGCGGCGTTTCAGCATCGTGTCGATGACCGCCGGCACCGCAGCGCTTGTGGTAAGCATGCTCGTGGCCTGGATCATGGGCGATGAGGTCGAGCGGTTCCGGCCGGTGATGATGGGTTTTGCCCTGATGCTGGCGGTGGCGGCGCTGACGGTGACGCAGGTGCCCAGCCAGCCGCTGGCGCGTGCCCCGGGGCATCCGCTGGCGTTTCTGTCGATCCTGTGGCAGTTCCCGACGTTCGGCTACATCTCGGCGAGCTGGATGATCCTGGGCTTTGCCAACCTGGCGATGATCCCGCTGCGGATGGAGTTTCTCACCGTGGAGGCCTACGGCCATGCCTACACGCCGCGTCAGGCGCTGCTGCTGACGGCGGTGATCCCGGCGGTGATGATGCTGATCTCGACGCTGATCTGGGGCCGGCTTTTCGACCGGCTCAACTTCCTGCTGATCCGGATCATGATCAACGTGCTGTTCGCGGTGAGCGTGCTGCTGTTTTTCAGCGGCAACGTCGTGTTGCAGGTCGCCGGCAGCATCACCTTCGGCCTGGCCGAGGGCGGGGGCAACGTGGCCTGGAACATGTGGGTGACCAAATACGCCCCGCGCCAGCGCACCGCCGAGTTCATGAGCGTGCACACGTTCCTGACCGGCATCCGCGGCGTGCTGGGCCCGCTGGTGGCCTTTCACGCGGTGACGGTGATGCCGCTGACCGACGTGGCGATGATGGCCGCCATGCTCATCCTCCTGGCCACGGTCATGCTCGTGCCGCTTCTGCGCATGGGCCGGGGGGATTGATGTACAACCGGCGCCGCGGGCTGCCTGTGAGCCGGTGCCGTTGGCGCAGGTCATATACACTGGTTCACAAGCCGCCAATGGCACCCTGCGTTCAGCCGCGCTGGCGGTAGGTGCTGGGGCTGATGCCGACCAGACGGTGGAAGGTGCTGGTGAAGTGGCCGTGGGAGGAAAAGCCGGTGGCCGAGGCGATCTGGCCGATGGGTGTGCGGCTGGTGCGCAGCAGCCACTTGGCCACCTGAAGCTGCTTGCGCTGCAGGTACTGCTTGGGGCTGATGCCGGTGTGGCGGGTGAACAGGCGGTGGAAGTGGAAAGGACTCATGTGCACCTGCCGGGCCACGTCCGACAGGCTCGGCGACGTGGAATAGTTGTCGTGCAGGTACACGATCGCCTGTGCCACGCGCTTGTCGCCGACCACGCCCACCGGCGGAAGTTCATCGTCACCCAGGGGCCGAAGTTCCAGCAGCCAGTGGCAGGGCTGGCCGTTGCCCAGCGTGTGGCGGCGGCTGAAGCGGATCCAGTGATCGGCATCGCCGATGCTCAGGGCCACGTCCCGGGTCTGATGGTCGTCGAGGTGGGGATAGCGCTGCTGGATGACCGGGCGAAGCTCGGCCAGCAGAGTCTGGATCATCGTCGGGTTTTCCAGCACGCGGGTCTGGGTGTCCAGGTCGGCCATCAGCAGACGATCATCGGCGCCCACCAGCAGCCGGCCCATGGCCGGTTCCTCGCCCTGGTTGAACGCCACCTGCCATCGCCGCAAGAGAAGGGCGGCCAGTCGCCGTTCGTTGTCCCCGTAGGCCCTCCCGTCGCGGCGCATCGCCAGCCACCACCAGCGCCCGTCGGCCATCGACTCAGGCAGCATGGCGAACATGCCGTAGCCGTCGCTGAGAAGGGGGCTGCGCGCCGGGCCCGCGCCGGGCCCGCACGCGGCCACTCCGTGCTGCATCGCCTCCCGGAGCAGCGGATCGGCCCGGGCCTCGCCCTCGCACCAGCGCAGCAGTTGCTCATCCGGCCAGCCCCTCGCCGCCAGCAGCTCGTCCGGCCGCGGCCTGTGCACGTCGATCACGCCCACGACCAGCGCCTCGCAGGCGACACGCTGGCCGAGCTCCTCAAAGAACGTGGTGCTGTCGCCATCCCAAGGGGGGCGATGTCCGAACGGCTGGCTGTTTCTGTCTGTATTCATCGGCTTGAAGGCTTTGCGAGGTGGACCCGCCACCACTAAGAGGACTTTTGAGTCGCCCGACACCGGAGTCGGCCAATCCTAGACCCCCTCGGGGCAAGAAACAATCCAATGCCACCTTTCATTTCAATGCGCCCGGCGCGCCGCGGCACGGCACACGCGGGGCTTCACCGGCCCAGGCGGTTCAGCGCGATGCGCCGGCCCCAGGTCAGGGCGATGGCCAGCGCATCGGCCACGTCCGCCGGGCTTGGCGGGCGGGCCAGGCCAAGCTGCGAGGCCACCGCCCGCTGCATCTGCTGTTTCGAGGCGTGGCCGTAGCCGGTCAGGGCCTTCTTGACCGCCGTCGAGGGCACGTGCTCGACCGCGATGCCGCGTTGCTCGGCACACAGCAGGATCACGCCGCGGGCGTGGGCCATCAGGATCGCCGTGCGCGGGTGGCGGTAGTGAGCGTAGAGCTTCTCGACCACCAGCACGCTCGGGGTCAGCTCGGCCAGCAACGCATCCAGGTCCGTGGCCAGTTGCTTCAGCCGCGCCTCGATCGCCACCTTCGCATTCAGCCGGATCAGCCCGGCCTCGAGCAGCGTCGGCTCCAGCGCCCCATCGGCCAGGCGCACAGCGCCGTAGCCGGTTACCCGCAGGCCCGGATCGATACCCAGCACGGTGTGCGGCATCGCCAGAGCATACCAACGGGCTGCATCCGTGGCCCGTCCCAGCCGGGGCTTCTCAGCCCTCCCCCACCCGTCGCCGCGCAGCGATGAAGCTGCGGATGTAGATCACCAGCAGCACCGCCGACAGCACCAGCATCGAAAGCAGCGCAAAAAGTGCCAGCGCAGATGGGGCTTCGCCGCGGATCAGTACCGGTACGAGCCGGCCCAGCGGCAGCAGCACGCCGAGCAGGGCCAGCACGCTCGCCACGTGCATTGCATGGCGGCGCCACGACTCACGCCAGATCGCCAGCCCGCCACAGATGCCCAGCAGCACACCCAGCATGCCCGGAAACGTGGCCGTGACTTCGCCCGAGACGATGTACCCGCCCGCGGCGAGCAGGATGAGAACGGCGGCAACGATGATGGTGAGTGTGGGCAGGGGCATCTGGGCTTGTGTCCGGCAGGTGGCCGCAGCGTGGCAGAGCGCCCGCTGCGGGTGGGGGGGTTGTCAGACGGTTGTGAGGGCTGGGCAAAGGCGATGCGGGGGGGCGGGGACGACCGGCAGGGCTCGCTCAGCGCATGACCCAGCGCCGCTCCAGTTCGACGAACGGGCGGCGGTGGGGCGTCGCCGGCTGGCCCGGCACGCGGTACGCGACCATCAGAACCTTGTCGGTCAGCACCGAATCGCCCGTCACCGGGTCTCGCACCACCTGCGTCTCGCCACTGAGGCCGCCGAAGAACAGGCGCAGGTGGGTCGCTTTGGGATCGGGCATCGGCCACACGGCCACCGACTCGCGGGCGTGTTCTTCACCCTCGAAGATGTGGCCCACCACGCGGTTGGGGTTTTCCAGCATCGGGTTGGCCACGTGCCGGATGATCTGCTCGGTCACGCGGGTGGACACACCTTGGCCGGCACGGCGGATGTGCCCCAGTTCCGTGGCCAGGATCATCTCCGGCACGAAGACCCGCACCCCCCCGGAGCGGTTGGTGACCTTGTAGGTCACGTACAGGTACCAGCCCACACTGCCATCACCGTGCTCGGCGAGGAAGGTGCGGGGCCGGTCGTGGGTGAAGTCCAGTTCCCAGGCCACCGGTACGATCGACGGGCGCGCCAGCAGCGGCCGGGCATGGGCCGTGCCGCTCCAGCTCATAGCCCCACCCAGACTGACGATGGCCACCACACCGGCGACGGCAGCGAACGCGAGGGTCGACTTCACCGCATGGGTCTCCATGGCCCCACCCCCGCCGCGCACCTACCAGCCGCGCAGCGCGGAATCAGGGCTGTCGTAAGGCTGACCGATTCATTGTAAGTCCCCGCGCCCACCGGTCAAACGCTGCCCTGGCCGCCGGCAAGACCAGACGCCTGCCCTTTCTGGCCCGCGATTCGCCTCCGGCGGTTACCCATTGTCCGCGGGGCTGCTTACACTGGGATGAGAGGACCAACTCACCCCCTCGCCACGCGGCAGGTTCGCCACATGAACGCCCGCAACCCGCGCTCCGATGAATCCTGCGGCCTGCAACCGCCGCGGTTCGGCCCGGCCGCATCGCATCAGCGGCGGCGGGCCATCGCCATGCTTCTGACCGGCCGCGACCGGCCCGACGACCCCTCGGTCGCCGACTTTCTGCGTCAGGCGAAGCGCGAAGGCATCGCCCTGGACCGGCTGTGGCTGGCCCAGGCCGGCGACCGGCCCATCACCGCAGCGCTGCTGGTGCCCTGTGCCGGCCGGACGGGGGCGGCGTTCCTCGGACCCCTCGGCAACGACGCCGCGCAGGCACCCGCGGCGGAGATGCTCGCGGCGATGGTCCAGTCCGAAGACCCCAAGCAACTGCGCATCATCCAGGCCCTGCTCGATCCCGACCGGCAGCAACGCGAGGCCGCGACCTTCGAGGCCGCCGGCTTCCAGCGCCTGGCCC
>PUMS01000154.1 GCA_003551485.1 Phycisphaeraceae bacterium
ATGTCGCCGCCGGCGCCCGCCGGCTCGCGGGCGGCGGCGATGGCCATCTGGAGGCGGGCATCGACGTTGTCCAGCAGCGACACCGCCAGCGCCTCGGGCGTCGAGGGGATGCGCGCTGCGCCGAACTCGGGCTTGCCGTGGTGGGAGAGGATGATGTGCTTGAGCACCATCAGAAGCTCATCGGGAATCTCGTGGCCCTGCTCGCGGCACTGGCGGGCCTTGTCCTCCAGCCAGATCACCCCCTGCACGATGTGGCCCACCAGCAGGCCCTCATCGGTGTAGCCGAAGCCGGTCGACCAGGTCAGCTCCGCGCACTTGCCAAGGTCGTGCAGGAACAGGCCGGTGAGCACCACATCCCGGTTGATCTGCGGGTACAGCGGGCAGACCACGTCCGCCATCTGCATCAGCGTGAGGGTGTGCTCAAGCAGGCCGCCGATGTAGGCATGGTGCAGCGTCATGGCCGCCGGCGCGCGGCGGAAGCGGTCCATCAGCGCCTCGTCGGCGGCGAAGGCCTCGATGATGTGGCGAAGCGGCATGTGCTCGATGCTGTCCAGAAGCGCGATGACCTGGTCGAACATCTGGTCGATGTCGCGCTGCGTCGAGGGCAGCAGATCGAACATGTCCTCTTCGCTGGGCGTGATGGGGCGGATCTGCTGGATGATGATCTGCATCTCGCCCTGGTAGGCCTGGGTCTGGCCCTCGATCCAGACAAAGCCGTCGGTGGGCAGGCTCTGGAAGAGCTGCTCGCTGGCGTTCCACATGCGCGCGGCGGTGCGGCCGGTCTTGTCGCCCAGCAGGCACTTGAGAAACGGCTTGCCGTTGCGGGTCATGCCGAGCTGGGTGTTGTAGACGGCGAAGACGCCATCGATGAAGCGGTTGGCCTCGAGTTGGGCGATGTAGGGGCGATTGGCCACGTTGGTTGACTCCCTGGCTCAGGACTGGGGTGGATAGCGTCGCAGGATGAGGGTGTTGTTCTGCCCGCCGAAGCCGTAGTTGTTGCTCAGGCAGGTCCGCAGAGTCATCTTCCGCGCGGTATGGGGCACGTAGTCCAGATCGCACTCGGGATCGGGGTTATGCAGGTTGATCGTCGGGGGCACGGTCTGGTCGCGGATGGCCAACACGCAGGCGATGGCCTCGACCACGCCGGCGGCGGCGATGAGGTGGCCGAGCATGCTCTTGATCGAGCTGGCGGGCACCTTCGCCGCGCGCTGGCCGAAGAGCCGCTTGATGGCGCGGGTCTCGGCGTGGTCGTTCTCGTGGGTGCTGGTGCCGTGGACGGAGATGTAGTCGATGTCGGCCGGCGAGAGGCCGGCATCGTCCAGCGCCTGCTGCATCGCGGCCAGCGGGCCGCGGCCCTCGGGGTGCATGTCGGTGACGCGGTAGGCATCGGCACTGGCGCCGTAGCCGAGCACCTCGGCCAGGATGGCGGCATTGCGCTTCTGGGCGTGTTCGAGGGTTTCCAGGATCACGATGCCCGCGCCCTCGCCCAGGACGAAGCCGTCGCGGTCGGCCGAGAACGGCCGCGAGGCGGTCTGGGGTGACTCGTTTCGCGTCGACAGCGCGGTGAGGCGGTTGAAGCCGGTCACGCCCAGCGGGTGGATCATCGTGTGCGCCCCGCCGGTGATCATCACGTCCGCATCGCCCAGCCGCAGCACCTCGGTGGCCTCGCCGATGGCCTGTGTCGAGGCGGCGCATGCCGTGAGGCAGTTGTAGCTCGGCCCGCGGGCATCGAACTCCATCGCCAGGTGCGACAGGGGCATGTTGGCTTCCTGCTCAATCTCGGTCACCGGCTGCATCGAGGCGTTCGCCGCGGCGTACCAGCGCTGCGGGTCGACGCGGTTGTGCTCGGCGTCCCAGCCGGCGAGGTTGGAGCCGACGTAGCTGTCGAAGTCGATCACGCCCTCGCCGCAGCCCAGGTAAAGCCCCAGCCGGTCGCGGTCGAGCCCGCCATCGGCATCGAGCCGGTCGAGGCCGGCGCTTTGCCAGGCCTGCGCGGCGGCGCCGAGGGCGAAGGCGGTGTTGGGCAACACGCCCTCGTGCAGCGCGGCATCGCGCACGTAGGGCCGCCAGTCGTAGTCGAGAACACGGGCGCAGAAGCGCGTGGGGAAGGTCGAGGCATCGAACCGGGTGATCGGCCCGACACCGCTCTCGCCGGCCAGCAGTCTCTGCCAGACCGGCTCGATGGCGTGGCCGAGCGGTGTGACCCAGCCGATGCCGGTGACGACGATGCGCGGGCGGTCGGGGCTGTGCATGGTGGGGCTCATGGGCATCGGGCTCAGTGGTCGAATCGTTGGAGCACGCAGGCGGTGTTCTGACCGCCCAGGCCGGTCGACAGCACCAGGGCGTTGCGGATATCGGCATCGCGGGCCGGGCCGGTGGCGGCGTCGAGGCCATCGAGCGGGTCATCGCAGTTGAGCACCGCCGGCAGCTTCTGCTGGGCGATGGCCCGCGCGGCGATGCACAGGTCCAGCCCGCCGGCGCCGGCACCGAGCAATCCCACCATCGGCTTGGTCGAGCAGATGCGGATGCGGCCGATTGCCGGGCCGAAGACGCTGTGCAGGGCCGCGGCCTCAGGCCGGTCGTAATCGGGATGGCCGCAGCCGAAGGCCACGATCAGGTCGATCTGGTCCGGCGTGATGCCGGCCTGGGCGATCGCCCGCCGCGCCGCCGCGGCGATGGCCAGGCCCTCGGGGTCGGGCGTGCGGTTGCGGGTGGCGGGATGGACGGTCTGCGAGGCGGCGAAGCCGCTGATGCGGGCGTAGGCGCGGGCCTCGGGGTCGGCGTCGCGGCGCTGCTTGAACGCCTCCTCGGCCTCGAGGATGAGGATCGCCCCGCCCTCGCCCGGCACGCTGCCGGCGGCCTGACGATCGAACGGCCGCACAAGGGTGGCCGGGTCGGTGGTCGCGCCGGGTTCAACCTGGATATAGCGCCCGGTGAAGGTCTGGCGCATCAGCGACATGAGGTTGATGCGCGATTCCAGCCCGCCGCAGAAGCACACCTCCGCCGCGCCCCGCCCGATCACGCGCCGGGCTTCGCCCACACTGAGCCCGGCCGAGCTTTCCGTGCAGGTGATGGTGTTGCTGGGCCCCTGCGTGTCGTGAACGATGGTGACGTGGCAGGCGAGCATGTTGGGCAGGTACTTCAGCAGCCAGAGGGGGGTCAGCTCGTGCATGCCCTCCGCACCCCACTTCTTCATGTCGAAGCCGCCACGTTCATCGCGGGCCTTGTCCAGCGCGGCGGTGAGTTCATCGAGGTCGGCGGCGATCAGGCCCGCGCCGATCTGCGCGCCCATGCGGTGGGGCGGGTAGCTGGTCTGGGCATCGCCCTGTTCAGCGGTGGCGCGGGTGGTCAGGCGCGCATCGCGCGCGGCCAGGTCGGCCGCGGCCACGGCCATCTCGATGTCGCGGGCCATGATCTTGGTGGCCTTGCGGTAGCTGCGGGGGACGAAGTCGCGCCCGCGGAAGTCCTCGGGCAGCTCCGCCGCAAAGGGACACGGGTAGGCCGATGCATCGAACGCGCGGCAGGGGCCGATGGCGCTGCGGCCCTCGACAGCGCCCTGCCAGGTGGGCTCGATGCCGATGCCCAGGCCGCAGACCGGCCCGAGCCCTGTGATGACCACGCTTCGGGTCATGGGTAAGCGAACCTCCATTGACTGTCCCGACCGTTTGCTCGCAGGCTGGCCGCCGGATCGGTCACCCCTTCGATACCCGCCGCCGAGGCGCCCCCTGGCGGCTGCCGGGTCACCTCTCCGGCCGCAAGAGCGTGCAAAGGGCCGCCGCGGGGGGGTCCCGCCGCGCCTGGGATCGCCTCGCCCTTCCCCCCTCACCGTCCGGTGCCGGCCGGCCCCGAAACATCCCCCGGCCGCTTGCGCGGTGCATCGCGTCAGTTTACGCGATCCGGATCGCTCGTGGGGGTGCGTAGGAAAATGCGGAGGAGTTGTTTGACTCTTGCAGGAACGGGGGCCGGAGCGCAGGAATAAAGTGTACCGACCCTTCTTTCCCGGCCACGAAGGCTGGTGGGGGTGGCCGGCCCGGTGGGGCGTGGCTATGGTGGGGTGATGATGTGGCGAGGCGCCATCCTGGGTCTGGGCGTGTTGATCGGGCTGGCCGCGGGCTGCCGGACCGGGCCGGGGGCGCCGCAGTGGGCGGAGCCGGACCCCGCCCCGCCGCCGGGGGAGCCGGTGGATGAGCCGGCCGAGGTGCGGGCCGATGAACTGATGCCCCTGACCGGACGAAGCGCGGTCTTCGCCGTCGACCCGGACAACCCGGCCGCGGGCGCTTTGGAGGTTCGCATTGAACAGGAGCCGACCCGCTGGCGAATCCGGGTGGGTGAACTCTACGAAACGCATCTGTTGCGCGAGGCCGATGGCGCCCTCCGCGCCAAGACCGAGATCGACCACGAGGAGAACGTGCGGGTCGAATACGACCCCCCGATCCTGCTGCTGCCGGAGGTGTTGCGGGTGGGCGAGCCGGTGACCGACCGCACCCACATGGTCATCCGCAACCGGCGAACCGGCGCTGTTCGCCAGCAGGGCCCGTGCGAGGTGACCGTCGAACTGGTTCACCGCCGCGAGGTCCGCACGCCCGCGGGGCCGATGCAGGCCTGGGTGGTGCGCACCGTGCGCGCGGCCGACCTGGGGCTGGCCGACTTCCGTGTGGTCATCACCGAGGCCTACGTGCCGCAGCGCGGCCTGGTGGCCCAGCACACCGACCGGGTGGTACGATTCCTGCGTGCCGTGCCTCAGCGGACGGTCGAGCACCTGCTGCTGATGCCGCCCGACCCGGCCGATGCCCAGCCGGTGCAGCCGCCGGCGCCTGCCGACGGCGAGGCGGCCTCGGACTGAGCCACCGGGCTCAGACGGCCCCAGTGCTGAGGCCGGGCGGGGACTTTACCCGGTTACGCGTTCGCATTCCTGAGGGTGAAGAGCACGAATCCGCACGTTTTCACGTGGCTAAGCGCCGCGTGGAATCCGGTCGATAATCCCACGGGAGTCGGAACCATACGTGCTGGGGGTTCTGTCCCCGGGTGAAGCGGTGCCTTTATCACCATCCCGCAGTGCCGCGGATGCCGGCCTGACTCGGCCGCGCGGGCCTCACTGCCGATGAATCCCTCATGGTCAGCAGACCCCGCACGATCCACGCCACCGTTCTGTCCCCCATCGTCATCGTGGGCCTGCTCATGGCCGTCGGCGTGGGACTGCTTGTGGGCCAGGGCTCTCACCGGCACATCCTGCAACAGCGCCTGTCCGAGGCTGAGCGCCTTGCCGATGTCATCGTCGCGGCAATGCACGGCCAGGCCGACGCGGCGGCAATGCGGGAGATGGTCCAGAGCCTCGATGGCATGGGAGGACCGGTGGTCATCGCCGGCGGCCGGCCCGCCCGAATCCTCGCAAGCAGCCACAAGCGATGGATGCACCAGCCGCTGGATCGGCTGCCCGATCACGCCGTGGCCGCGGTGCTGCAATCGGCGCTCGACCCCACCGTCGCCCCCGCAGCCGACCGATCTGACCCGGACCGGGGCGTATACGGTCACCTGGCGGCGGTCCGCAGGGTGGATGGGCCCGGCGGCGGCGGCGACGGCAGCGAGGCCCGTGGTGATGAGTTCGCCGCATGGGTCGATGCCTTCGATGGGCCCGTGGCGGTGATGGTCGCCGTGGACGTGCACGATGCCTCGGCACTGGCGGCAAGGCAGGGGCTCCTGGCCGCGGCGGGAGCGAGCGGGGGCGTTGTGGCCCTGGTGCTGCTGTGCGGCTGGGTGGTGAATCGCCGGATCAGCCGGCCGGTGGCAATGCTTCGCCGGGTGATGAGCCGACGGCTCTGCGGCGAGCCCGCAGCGCGGTCGAACCTGGGCGGGGATGATGAACTGGGTGCGCTCGGCCGCGCGCTGGATCAGATGCTCAATCGGCTCGAATCGCACCGGTCCGAGGCGCGGCGGCTGGCGATGGTCGCCAGCCACACCCACCGGGCGGTGGTCATCACTGATCGCCGGGGACGGGTCGAGTGGGTCAACGATGCCTTCGTGCGAATGACCGGCTATGCCCTGGCGGAGATGCTCGGCCGCACGCCCGGCAGCGTGCTGCGGTCGGATGACACCGACCCGCGGACGACAGCGCACATCGAACGGTGCGTGCGCGAGGGAAGGGGCTTTCAGGTCGAGATACTCAACCACCATCGCAGCGGCCGGCCCTACTGGGTGGATGTCGAGGCCCAGCCGCTGCGCGAGCCTGATGGGACGCTGAGCGGCTTCATCTCGATCCAGACCGAAATCACCGCACGCAAGACCCAGCAGCAGCGACTGCTGCGGGAGCAAGCGCGCCTTCGCCGGCTCTTCGAGCATTTCGATGAGGGCCTTCTGCTTCAGGAGGCGACAACGGGCAAACCGCTGCATGTCAGCCCGGCCTGTGGTCGCCTCCTCGGCCGCAGCGTCGAGTCGCTGCGCGGCGATGGGTCAGTCTGGCTGGAGTCGGTTCATCCACAGGACCGCGATGCGGTGATGGAAGCCCTCTCCCGGCTGACGGAGGCCGAATCCGAGGCCGAGGGTGATGGCGAAACTGCGGCCGCCGCGGTGGACCTGACCTACCGCATCCTGCGGCCCGATGGAAAAGTCCGCTGGGTCCGCGAACGCGCCCTGCTGATGGCCGGTGACGCTTCGGGCGCTGAAGGCGCTGAAGGCGCCGATGGCCGCGACTGCGCCCGCCTCATCGCCCGGCGATTCGAAGACGTCACCGACAGCCACGACCGGGGCCGGTGGCTCGAAGACATGCATAAGGCGCTGGCCGACTGCCCGGATGCCATCCTGCACATCCGGGCCGATGGCTCGCTCGGCCATGCCAACGATGCCGCCGCGCAACTGCTGGGCTGTTCGCACCAGGAACTGCTGGGCAGGCGGATGGCCGACATCGACCCGCTGCTGTGCCGGTCGGGCTGGTCGGAACTGCTGCGGATGCTGGAGGAGAACGGTTCGCTGCGCTTCTGCACCGAGTTTCGCCGCCACGACGCCACGCGGGTGCCCGTGGAAATGTCCATCACGCCGATGCCGGGCGACCCGCCGCGCCAGGTGCTGGCGGTGGTGCGTGACGTCAGCGACTTCCGCCGCGCTGAAGCCGACCTTCGCAGCGCCCTCGATGACGCCGAGCAGGCCTACACCGCGCGTTCGCGGTTCCTGGCGGGCATGAGCCACGCCATCCGCACGCCGCTGACCTCGATTCTCGCCTGCGCTGAGCTGGCCCTCGCGCACGACGGTGGCGAGGTTGACCTGGGCGATCACGCCCGCGCCATACGCAGGAACAGCCGCCAACTGCTGTCGGTCATTGACAACATCCTGGACCTGTTCAGGATCGATGCCGGCTGCCTGCACGTCGAGCCCGTTTACTGCTCGCCCATCGAGATCGCCCAGGAGGTCGCCGCCACGATCCGGCCGCGCGCGGCGGACAAGAACATTGCACTCCAGGTCGAGTTCGACGGCCCGCTGCCACGCTCGGTCCGAAGCGACCCGGCGAGGCTGCGCCAGGCGCTGAGCAGCCTGGTGAACAACGCCGTGCAGCATACCGATCGCGGCGGGGTGACCATCCGCCTTTCGATGGCCGGCTCGCAGCGCGCGCTGAAGCCGGCCATGCAGATCGAGGTCATCGACACCGGCCCGGGCATGGACGCCGAGCAGTGCCGCAGGCTCTTCGAGCCGTTCACCCATGGCGACGGCGCATCGCGGCCGCTACACGGCGGCACGGGCCTGAGCCTGACCATCTGCCGCCACCTGGCGAAGCTGCTGGGCGGTGAACTCACCGTCAGCAGCGAACCGGGTGCGGGCAGCCGTTTCACCTTCAGCTTCCAGACCGGGCCGCTGGATGCCGCGGCGATGATCCAGGACCCCGCAACGGTGATCGGCAGGGAGTGGGACTCGGAATCGACAGCCCAGCCACGGCTCGAGGGGCGCCTGCTGCTGGCCGAGGATGGGGCCGACCATCGCCGCTTCATCGGGATGCTGCTGCGGCGAAGCGGCCTCGAGGTCGAGCTGGCCTCCAACGGCCGCACCGCCGTGGACATGGCCCTCGAGGCCCAGCGCTGCGGCCGGCCCTACGACCTGATCCTCATGGACATGCAGATGCCGGTGATGGACGG
>PUMS01000079.1 GCA_003551485.1 Phycisphaeraceae bacterium
CGCGGACTCGATCTGTCGCCCGGCATTGGCCAGGTCGGCCGGGAGCCGGCCGTCGAGCCGGGTGTAGGCCGTATGCACCGCCGGTCGTGCGGGCAGTCGATCTCGCAGCGTGGCGATCACCTCGTGCCCGGCCAGCGGCGAGGCCGCCCGCCCACGCGCCACCGTCGCCAGCAGGTCATCGGCCACCTCCGGCCCGATCGTCATCACCAGTTTGCCGTGGCCGATGAACAGCTTCACCGCCGGCTCGAACTCGAAGATCGGATCGTGGAGATACGCGCCGGCGAAGCCCTCGACCGCCACCTCATCGAGTTGGCCGAACGCCATTGCCGCCGCGGACACCACCGGCCGCCACGGATCGGCATCCCTCAGCGGCACGATGAACGCTTCGCGGTTGAGGTACATCTCCTCGACGCCCACCACCTCGGCCGCATCCTCGGTGCGCCTCGGGCGTGCGGTCCAGCTCAGGTGATGGAGATCACCGCCGAGAGCGCCGAGCAGATCATCCAGCTCCGCCCCCACCAGCTCCCGCACGTGGCGCTGCATGGCCTCGAGCTGCATCACCGCTGCATCGCCGGCGGCGGCCGTGGCCAGTTGCTTGACCTTCGCCCAGGCATCGGGAACGTCCAGGCGGCTATGCGAGTAGGCCGCGACATCGTCGCCGACCCACGCCGGGAGCGGGGCCTCAGCGCCGGTGCCCTCGAGCAGTGTCAGCAGCCCGCGGCGGGGCTCGGGCATGGCCACGAACAGCTTCACGTGATCGGTGGTTTGCTCAATGGCCGCGGTCAGCATCGCCGGGCCCAGGCCATCCAGGCCGAGCTGGCGCACCATGGGCAGCAGGTCCGGCCCATCTGCATACTCCTCCAGCAGCGACCCGACAAGGCGCCCGGCCGCGGGCAGGTCGGCGAAGACCTGCAAGGCCACGCGCCCCTGCGGCACGGCCTCGGCCATGCCCTCGACCGCGGCGATGCGCTCGGCGAAGCCGCCGGCCGCCTGCCGGTCGATGCGCGACACCAGGTCGCTCATCATCGGTCTGAGCCGGTCGACGCCGCTGAGGGCATCGAGCGTCGCCAGGTCCACCGCCTCACCATCATCACGGCGGGCGCGGGCCTCATCCCCCACCGGCCGCGGCGTGCCCGCGATCAGCAGACGACCCTGGTGCCGCGCGACGATGAAGCCGTTACGGTTGAGCGGTTGCGGGTCGTCTCCCCTGATGCTCACATCGCGCCGGGTGAAGGTCCATTTCTGGAACTCGGCCCCATTGCGGGTGAAGTGGGTCTGCTCCAGCCGCCACCGGCCGTGCAGCGGCTGCTCAGCCACCTCCTGCCGCCCCATCGCATCGATCATCCGGTACAGCCGCCGGGCCGGTTGCTCACCGGGCTCGCACCAGGCCAGCAGGATCGGGATGGGGCGGTCGGTGTCCTCATCTTCAAGCAGCATGGCCAGGCCCATGCTCGAGCCAATCAGGTTGAACAGGTCCTCCCGCGTCAGCGGTTCGGTCAGTTCGAGCCATCCATCCAACTCAGCGAGCATGCGATCGAGCGTCGGCCCCACGGCCTGCTCGATGCGCGCGAACCGCTGGGGGTTCAGGAGCACGCGGCCGAAGGCGCGATGCTCGCGCAAATGGGCCACCCGCCCCGCCGGATCGACCACCCGCGCCGCCACCACCGCGTTGCCCGGCAGGGCATCCCAAATCGCATCTTCCCCGCCCCTCGCCCCCGTGGCCGCCCCCTGCTCCAGCAGTCCGAACCCGACCGTCACCAGCACCGCCACCGCGACCGCCGCGCCGCCCGCAACCAGCCATCGTGTACCCAACATGATCATGTTCCCCTTGGTTGAACATCCCCCCTGCCCGCCCCCGACGGGCAGGCTGATACCCCATCCTTCCCCTCCACTGCCCGGATGTCCACCCGAATGCCCCCGCAGGCACCGGGCACAGGGAAAGCGATGCCCCTCGCGGCCTGGGCCGCTCCCCGGCGATGGCAACGGGCCCACCGGGCGCGACGGTATCTCACCGCCCTGAAGATCCGGCCCCTCCAGGAGCACGCTGACAAACGCCGCAACGTCGCGCTCGGAATCAACCCCCATATCCAGCCGCTGAAGCAGCACGCCCAGCCGCGGGGCGATGCGCGCTCACCGGCGGCCTGCAACCTCCAACTCTCATTCTCTTGCGCTTGATCGGGACGAACCGTGCGTCTGTTGCAACGGCCGCACCGCGTTGCCTGGCGTCGCGGGCAAGCCAGTGCCGGGCGAACAGCCCCGCAGCCGCCCCGGCATCCCCGTCGGCGAGGATGCTGCAATGCACCAGCCCGCGCGGCGATGCGCGGTGGCCGGGGCCCCCGCCCTGCTTTCTCGGGTCCGGCCGATCGGCTACGATGGGCCATTCCGCATCCGAAGGAGGTTCTTTTCATGATCTCAACGCCGTTTCTTGCCGACCGCGCCAGCATCAGCCGCTGTGTGAGCGATGCCCTCACGGCACAGCCGATCACCGATATTCACACCCACTGCTACACGCCGAAGTTCGGCGCCACCCGCTACCCCGGCGCCAAGCGCGGCGGGCTGCTGCTTTGGGGCATCGATGAACTGGTGACCTACCACTACCTCATCGCCGAGGTCTTCCGCATCGTGCCGGCGATGAAGGGGGGCCTGAGCTACGAGGCCTTCTGGAAGATGGGCCGCCAGGAGCAGGCCGACCACATCTGGAAGCACCTGTTCGTCGAACGCACCCCCATCAGCGAGGCCTGCCGCGGCGTGCTGACCACGCTCAGCCGCCTCGGCCTCGACCCCAACGAGAAGTCACTCGAACCCTACCGCCGCTGGTTCGCCCAGCAGGACCCGGACACCTACATCGACCGCGTCATGGAACTGGCCGGCGTCGACCAGATCACGATGACCAACCCCGTCTTCGACGATGAAGAGCGCGCCATGTGGGAGAAGGACCCGGCCGTGGGCGATGACCCGCGGTTCCGCGCTGTGCTGCGCATCGACCCGCTGCTTCGCGACTGGCCGGCCGCGGCGGGGAAGCTGGCCGAGTGGGGCTACGAAACGCGGCCGGATTTCTCCGGCAAGACCGTCGACGAGGTCAAACGCTTCCTTGGCCACTGGCTCGACCGCCAGAAGGCGGTCTACGTGGCCATGAGCCTGCCGCCGCAGTTCCGCTATCCCGACCCGGACAACCCCGACGGCGACCGGTTCATCCGCGACATCCTCATGCCCATCTGCGCGGAGCGCGGCCTGCCCTGGGCGATGATGATCGGCTCGCGGCTGGGCGTGAACCCGGCCCTGCGCGATGCCGGCGACATGGTGGGCAAGGCCGACGTGGGCGCGGTGGTCAACCTCTGCCGCGATTTCCCGGACAACAAGTTCCTGGTGACCATGCTCTCTCGCGAGAACCAGCACGAGCTGTGCGTGGCGGCGCGCAAGTTCGGCAACCTGATGGTCTTCGGCTGCTGGTGGTTCCTGAACAACCCCGTGCTGATCGAGGAGATGACGCGGATGCGTCTCGAGCTTCTGGGCACCAGCTTCATCCCCCAGCACTCCGACGCCCGCATCCTCGACCAGCTCATCTACAAGTGGGACCACAGCCGCCGCATCATCGCCAGGGTCCTGACCGACAAGTACGCCGACCTCGCCGAATCCGGCTTCCACATCACCGCCGACGCCGTCCGCCAGGACGTCGCCCGCCTGATGCACCGCAATTTTCATGATTTCCTGAAGCTATAGAGGCCCTCACCAACGGCGGCGCAAAGGCTGAGCGTGTGTTTGCGAAGTTCTGGAAGAATGTCCCACACGAAGGCGCGGTGCCCGACACTTTGGCTGCTCAGCGCCATTTCAACTGCGTCTGTTCCACCTGCCGGACTGTGGGCGGATACTCCAGAGTCGTGATCTACAGTTGAAGCAGATGAACACTGATGAGAAGGAGTTGCAGATGCACGCGATCGAGGGTCGTTGCGTGTCCTCCTGCCTGCAACAGGCCGTCACCGCCACTACGACCACCACCCGCCCCCCGCCCTCCTGGCCGTCGGGCTGGGGATGGTTGCCATCCTCTGCGTCCCTCCGCTTCCTCTGCGGTAGATGTCTTTTCCCGGCAGGATGGGCGCGGCCCGTGTGTGAAGGTGTGTTTCAACGGCAGAGGGGCGCAGAGGAGAGTACCTCATGAAATGGCGCGTGAACGGGAAGACGAAGCGCACGCTGAGGCAACATCATGGCCCGTTATGAGCCGTTCGACTGGTACGAGACGCCGCTGTATTACGACATTGTCTTCGAGGAAGGCACGCAGCAGGAGGCGGACTTTCTCGAAGGGGTCTGGCGGCGGTACGTGCGCAGCAGGGGGCAGCGGGTGCTCGAGCCGGCATGTGGCAGTGGGCGGCTGCTGGTCGAGCTCGCACGCCGCGGGTTCGACGTGGCCGGCTTCGACCTCAGCGAGGCGATGATCGGGTTCGCAGAGCGCCGGTTCGAGCGGGCGGGTCAGCGCGGCGGGCTTCGCGTCGGGCGGATGGAGGACTTTCAATACCCTCACCACTTCGACCTGGCCTTCTGCCTGGTCAGCACCTTCAAGTACCTGTTGACCGCCGAGGCCGCCGATGCCCACCTTCGCTGCATGGCCGAAGCGCTCAAGCCCGGCGGGGTCTACGCCCTGGGCCTGCACCTGAGCGACTACGGGGACCGCCGCACCAGCCGCGAGCGGTGGGTGGGCCGGCGCGATGGCATCGAGGTGGTGTGCAACATCCAGGGCTGGCCCGCCGACCGCCACAGCCGGCGCGAACGCGTCCGCTCCCGGCTGGTGGTCACCACCGAGGCGGGGGTTCGCCGCTACGAAACCCAGTGGCAGTTCCGCACCTACGACCTGGGCGAGCTGTGCGCCCTGCTCGAGGCCCACCCGGCTTTCGAACTGGCGGCCAACTACAACTTCCTCTACCGCATCGAGCAGCCCCTGCCCCTGGATGGGGAATACCTGGACAACCTGCTGATCCTCCGCCGCCGCTGAGGCGAAAAAAGGGGGGGGCGTCGTTGCTCGACCGCTTTTTTCCCTTATCTGCCCCAAAGGGCCGGCAAAGCAATGGAGGCATCCCCCGCAAGCCGTGGTGGCCCTGGCAAGCAGCAGCGCGGGCCGTGTTCGCACCGGGGAGTGGTGGGTTTAGCGCGGAGCGCTGTTGAAGCCGTCGCTCGCAAAGCCTCGCTCTACCCACCTCGCTCGCCTTGACGCCCCGCTCAAGCTCTGGTGGGTTTCGCTCGCAAAGCCTCGCTCTACCCACCCTACAAGGAAGAGGCGAGCAAGGGCCGGCGCTGGTCATTGCGTGGCGGCGGGGGCCAGGGTGCGGTCGACCAGGGCGTCGGTCTGCTGGATCAGTTCGGTGAAGGCTTCGGGAGCGTAGTCGGGGCCGTAGGCGAATGGCGGGGTTTCGATGCAGGCGATGCCCGAGTAGCCGATGCGGGCCATGCACTGAAAGACCGGGGCCCACTCCACCCGGCCGCGCCCGGGCGCCAGGTGCGAGTCGCGGTCGCCGGCGTTGTCGGCCAGGTGGAACGCGGCCAGCTTCGGCTCCATGGCCCCGAGCATCCGCGGGGCCCGGCCGTGGCAGGACAGCAGGGCATGGCCGGTGTCCAGGCAGAAGCCGAGGCTGGGATGATCGAAGGCCGCGGCCAAGCGCTCAAAGTGCTCCGGCTCCGAACCGAACCGGCCGCCTTCCGGGCCCGGCGTCATGTTCTCAAGCGCCAGGATCAGCCCCAGGGAGGCCGCCTCCGGCAGCAGCACCGAGAGACTGCGGTCCAGCGCCCGCATGAAGTTGTCGATGCCGTCGACCTCCACGGGCGCCCGGTTGATGGCCGGGTGCTCGATGACGACCTTGACGCCCAGTGCCGCCGCGCGGCCCATCCATTGCCGGGCGGTGTCGACCCCCTGACGGCGGTTGTACTCGGAGAAGCTGGAGATGTCATCGGCCGGACCGCGGTAGGGCAGGTGGAAGCTATGGATTGCCAGCCCCTCATCGCGGTAGTCGCGGCCGATCCGTTCGAGGCCCTGCTCGCCGTCTTCGCTGAAGAACTCGCGGTGCCCTTCGATCCCGGCCATGCCCGCCTGCCGGCAGGTCTTGCGGATCACCTCGTGCATCCGCTGGGGATGGAACTGCCGTGCCCAGACGGCTACAGATTTGGTCGCCCACTGCCATGTTCGCATGTTCATCGCCGCAGTGTCGCGGGCGGCAGCGATGGGGTCAAGCCGGGCAGGAGCCGGGGGTCGGGCGTGCTCCCGACCCCTTTTTCTGGTCGCCCCGCACGCCGGTCACATCATGGCCCGGGCCTGCGTGAGCAGGTCGATGGCTTCCTCATCGGCGTCGCGGGCGATGGTCAGATCGTCGCGAGCTTCGGCGATGGTGGCTTGATCGCGCAGGGCGTCGACATGGCCGGGGAAGGGAAACAGCGTGCTGATGCGCTCGAGGGCATCGGCGGTGGTGGCGAAGGCAAGGCTGGCTTCCATCAGCAGTTCCTCAGCGCGGTGGTGGCGCCGGGCGATGCGTTCGATGAAGTGCTGAGCCTGACGGCGGGCCTCGGCATAACAGGCGGCGCAGTAGCTGTTGCCCATCGGGTCGGCCTGCTGCGATTCGAGGGCCGCCATCCACAGGTCATAGGCCGCCGCGCCGAAGGCATAGGCGGGATCGGTGGGCTGGCGCCGGCCGAAGCGGATGGCCCGTTCCACAGCGCGGCGTTCGCCCTCGGGGCGGTCGAGATGGACGGCCATCGGGAACGTGAGGGTGTAGGGCCCACCGGGCGCGTTGACCCGCTGGGCGGGAATCGGCGGCTGCTTCTGGCCGAGGCACTCGCGGAAACTGCTGACGATGTAGTTGCCATCTTCGATGCCGACGACGACGGCGAACTCGGGCACGTAGGCGCCCCACATGACGCAGGGGCGGCCGGCCTCGATCTCCCGCTGCGCCAGGTCGAACGCGGCCTGGGCATGGGCGTGCGTCCGCTCGTTGTTCAGCGCTGCGGTGTGGCATTCGCCGCGCCCGAAGGCGAGCGTGGCGCGGCCGAGGTACCAGATGCCGTCCTCGAGGTCCTGCCACGGGAAGACCGTCGGGCCGGATGGGCATAGCTCGCGGTGGATGGCGACGTGGAAGGCATAGCCGCTCATGCCCGCCACGTCCGTGGCATCGCACCTGGCCGCAAGGCCCTCGAGGCAGGCGGTGACCGATGAAACCCACGTCAGCCACCCGGCGCGGTAGTGGACCCGAATCCCCGGCGGTACGGATGCGGCTTGACTGGCCATGACAGGCACTCCGCCCGAAAGGACCGGCAGATCAACCTTCCCGCATGAGCCTAGGGCGCGGCGGGGCGTTTCGCAAGGCGCATGGGTCCGATGAGCGCGCGGTGGAGCGCAGGCCGGTGCATCGAGCCGCGACCATTGGCGCCGGGCGTGGCAACGGGGTAGAATGGACCCTGATGCCTGCACCTGCGATCGCGTTGTTGACGCCGGCCCGCCAGTGCCTGGTGGCGGTGGTGATGCTCGCCCTGCTTGCGGCGACGCTGGGGCTGGGTCAACTGTACGTGAGCCACTACGGGGGGGTGAGGCTTCAGCAGCAGCGGTTCAACGGCGTGGCGCTGGGTGTGCCGCGGAACTGGGAGCCGGTCTCAGCCACCGCTCAGTGGCCGACCTGGACGTTCCGTGACCCGCAGATGGAGGACCGGCAGCTTCACATCGGCCGGGTCGAGGACCCGGCCTCCCTGCTGGAGGCGCGGATGGATCCGGTGGAGGAAGCCGAGATCAGTGCCGACGGCCTCGTGTGGCGCGTGTATGCGTACGAATACCCGGCACTGAACTTCGGCCCGCCGCGGGTCAGCACCGGCGTGTTGGCGATCGCGCAGGGCGCGGCCGATGAGGCCGAAGAGGGTGCCTGGGTGATCGCGCTGGATGAGACCGCCCGCATCCACCGACGACACGCGGCCGACCCCCGACGGCGGGCGCAGATCCGCTTCGACAGGCTGAACCGCAACTTTCGCCTGGTCACCAGCATCTGCCGCTCCGCCCACTGGCCCGACTGACCCCCCCCCG
>PUMS01000445.1 GCA_003551485.1 Phycisphaeraceae bacterium
ACACGTCACGATCACTGGCGGACAAGCCGCCAGTGGCACCCCGACCCAGGTCCGCCCCCCTTCCCCCATGCCCCCCTGCCAGCCCTCACGGCTCCAGCAGCACCTTGATCACATCCTTGCGCTTCGCCGCCTTGAGCGCTTCGACCCCATCGGCCAGCTTCATCCGGCGGCTGATGAGACTCACCACGTCCACCTGCTCGGCCACCAGCGCCGCCAGGGCATCGGGGAACGGGCCGCAACGGCTGCCCAGCAGTTGAATTTCGTGGATGACCAGCGGTGAGAGGTCCACCGGCTCGCTTCCGGGGGTTCCGGGGCTTCCGGGGGTTCCAGAACTTCCGGGGGCGACGGTGGTCTTCAACACGATTCGGCCGCGCGGCCGCACCATCTGCATCGCCACCTTCAGGCCCTGGGCCGAGCCGGTGCAGTCCACGACCACATCCTGATCCGCCCGCAGGCCCACCTCCTCCAGCAGCCGGTGCTTGACGCCCCACTTCTCGCACAGCGCCAGCTTCTGCGGATGCTTGCCCACCACGCGGACGGTGGCGTTGAGCCGCGTCATCACCTGGGCGCACAGCAGGCCCAGCCGGCCATCGCCCAGCACCGTCACGAACGGCCGGCCCTCGATGTGGAGCTGCTTGAGAATCTGGTACGCCGCGGCCAGAGGCTCGGTGAACACCGCCCCATCGTCGTCGAGGCTGTCAGGCACCTCCAGCAGGTTGGCCGCGGGCAGGGTGAACCGATCGGCAAAGCAGCCATCGCGGCCGGCGATGCCCAGCACCGTGCGGTCGCGGCAGTGCTCGGGCAGTCCGCCGCGGCACATGTCGCACTTGCGGCAGACGCAGTTGATCCGCCCGACCACGCGTTTGCCCACGAGCGGGCTCTTCCGCCGCTCGTTGACCTGCTCGACCACGCCGACGAACTCGTGGCCGAGCACGCCTTCAAAGCCCATGTACCCGCGGCAGATTTCCAGGTCCGTCGAGCAGATGCCCATGCGCAGCGGCCGGATCAGCGCCTCACCGGAGGCGGGCTCGGGCTCGGGGTGGGTCTTGGTGAACCGGGGCTGGCTGCCATCGAAGACCAGTGCGCGCACGGGGTAGTCCTTCTGCTTGACCGGCCGCGGTCGCGGCCGGGACGGGAAACCGACCGGTGACGGCGTGCCACTGGTGGCTTGTTCACCAGTGTCCGCAACCGGCGTCCGGGACACCGGCTGACAGGCGGCCAGTGGCACGCCAGCGTCCGTTCGGGCCGTAGCCTTCCTTTGCATTCCACCGGGTCGGCCACAAGGTTACACTACCGGCCATGTCCGAAGCTGCCAAGCCGCGACTGCTGCTGCTGGCCAACCGCCACAAGGCGCAGGTGGCCGAGGCGGTCGAGCATCTGCGGCCGTGGCTGCTGGAGCGTGCCCACATCGAGGCCGAGCCCGACCTGCTCGAGCTCACCCACGACAGCGCCGATGACCTGCCCGCGGCGGACCTGGCGCTGGTCTTCGGCGGCGATGGCACCATCCTCGCCCAGGCCCGCAAGCTGGTGGACATCGGCGTGCCGCTGCTGGGCATCAACTTCGGCAAGCTCGGCTTCCTGGCCGAGTTCAACATCGACGACCTTCAGCGCTACTGGGATCGCATCGTCCGCGGTGAGTGCACCATCACCGAGCGGATCATGATCGACGTGCTGCGGGTAGAGGGCGATGGCCGCTGGCCCGACGGCGAAAGCCCCGGCACCCGCAGCCGCTTCCACGCCCTGGCGCTGAACGAGGCGGCGATCAGCGCCGGCCCGCCGTACCGGATGATCGACCTCGAGCTGGCCATCGACCCCCGGCCCGACCTCGTGGAGGGCGCGCGCTTCCGCGGCGACGGGGTCATCGTGGCCACCCCCTCGGGCTCGACGGCCTACAACCTCGCCGCCGGCGGCCCGATCATCAGCCCCGGCAGCGGCGCCCTGTGCGTGACCCCCATCTGCCCGCACACCCTGTCGTTGCGCCCCATCGTCATCAGCGCCGCCTGCCGCATCCACCTGCGCGTTCGCCAGGCCAACGAGGGCACGGCCCTGGTCATCGACGGCCAGGTCAGCGAAAGCCTCAAGGACGGCGATCACATCGTCATCCGCCGCCACCCCCGCCCCGTCCGCCTGGTCTCCAACCCCCGCATCAGCTACTGGCAGATGCTGGCCCGAAAGCTGCGCTGGGCCGAACAGCCCCAGTACACGTAAGTGTCTCATGCGGCGGCGCCGCACCCACGAGGATGAAAAGGGTGGCGCGGACCGGACGGCTGCATGGAGCGCGGCCGTCTCGGCCGCTGCGCGGTCCGCAGCCCACCAACAAAGGTTCCTGGACCCTTTTCTGGGCCGGGGTGAGGGCCGACACGCTCGCCGCGTGCGAACCTGCCCTCACCCCCAACCCCTCTTGCGGGGGGGGGAGCGAAGAGTAAAGGCCCCGCCAGCCACCCGCCATGCGTGTCGAGCATCCGTTCCGGACGCACCACAGGGCGCACCATTTGACCGGCATCGGCTCCACCGGGATACTGCACCGCTGCAACCGTCCACCACCGCCCCCACCGTCCGTCACCGTTGGAGTGTTTCCTGATGCAAGCCTGGCTCCGATCGACCTGGTTCGTGCTGGTTGCAACGTTACTCATCGCCGCCGCGGTGCTGGTCGAGGCCGCCCTGGCCCGATCCGCCTCGCCCGGCTTCGATGCCGGTCCGGCCGCGCGCGAGACCGAGGGGTTTGCCGGCCTGGGCTTCCGCCTGATCTGGAGCACCGACTTGCAGGTGCCGCGGGCCGATGAAATGGTCGAGATGAGGGTGCTCGATGACCGGGTCGTCACCGTCGAACGGCGGCGGAGATTCGTCACCGCCCTGGACCTGGCCGACGGGCGGCCCAGATGGCGAACGGTGGTCGGCGAGGAAGGCCAGCGCCTCTACGCCCCATTCCGCCACGGCGACCGCATCTACGTCAATGACTCGCGCAAGATGTACGCCCTCGATGCCGATACCGGCCGCACCGTCCAGATCAACCCCCTGCCGCGCGCGGTCGATGGGCCACCGGTGATGTTCCACGAGAACGCCATCTACGCCACCCGCGGCGGGACGGTGTTCGCCGTGGACGTGGTCACCGCCGATGTCAAGTGGCAACTGCACTTTCACAACGCCATCCGCACCCGGCCGCTGCTGGTGTTCACCAACGCCGCCGGCGGACTGTTCGTCGTCGATGAGACCGGCACCTACCGCCTCATCAGCCCCGGCGACGGCCGCGTCCGCTGGCATGGGCGGCTGCTGGGCGGGGTCAGCGGCGACCCGGTGGCCACCGAGGATGCCATCGTCATCCCCTCGCACGACACGCGGCTTTACGCCTTGAGCATCATCACCGGCGATGAACTGTGGCGCCTGCCCACGGGCCACCGGCTCACCGGCTCACCCCTGCTTATCGGTGAAGTGCTCGCCCAGCCGCTGCCCGATGGCGACTACCTGCTGGTCCACGCCGAAGACGGCGAATCGCTGATGACACTGCAAACCACCGGCCGGCCCATGCTGCGCTTCGGCGATCACCTGCTGTTTGACCACGATGACCACCTGGCCCTGCACGACCGGGCCGATGGCCGCCGGGTCCGCGACCTGCCGGCGACGGATGCGGTGCTGGCCGACGCCGATGAGGAAGGCCGCTTCGTGTTCGGCTCCAGGACCGGCCGTATCCTCATGGTCCGCCCCCGCTGACCCCCGGCCCCCGGAAGGCCCCGGCCCCCGGAAGGCCCCGGCCCCCGGAAGGCCCCGGAAGCCCCCGGAAGCCCCCGGAAGGCCCCAGAAAGGCTCGGGAAAGGCCCGGGAAGGCCCCGGAAGTTGCCCGGAAGCCACTCAAAGCGAACCTGCCCCCAAGCTCCGGTCCATCGCCGGGGCACCTGGCGCGATCGCTTCTCCGGCGAACCAGGCCCGCCCTCGGCGTGCGGGTTCACCCGTTGCCTCACCAACCGTTACCCGCAGCAGGTAGACACGATGCCCGACCGCATCCCCGTAAAACGTGCCCTGATCTCGGTCAGTGACAAGACCGACCTGATCCCCTTCGCACGCCGCCTGGCCAACCACGGCGTTCAGATGATCTCCACCGGCGGCACCGCCGCAGCGCTGAGCCAGGCCGGCTTCAACGTCACCGCCGTCGAGCAGGTCACCGGCTTTCCCGAGATGATGGACGGCAGGCTCAAGACGCTGCACCCAAGCATCCACGGCGGCCTGCTGGCCCTGCGCGACAAGGCCGAACACCTCGAAGCGATGAAGGACCACGGCATCGAACCCATCGACCTGCTGTGCGTCAACCTCTATCCCTTCGAAAAAATGGCAGCCTCACCCGGCGCCAGCGACGGCGATGTCATCGAGCACATCGACATCGGCGGCCCGGCCATGGTCCGAAGCGCCGCCAAGAACATGGCCTTCGTCGCCGTGGTCACCGCCCCGTCGCAGTACGACCGCGTCTGCAACGACATCGACGCCAACGAGGGCGCCACCAGCCTGCCGCTGCGGCGGTGGCTCGGCGCTGCGGCCTTTGCCCGCACCGCCGCCTACGATGCCGCCATCGCCAACTGGATGCTCGGCCACGGCGCCACCGCGCCCGAGCACCCGCCGGGCCAGCCGTTCCCCGAAACCCTCGCCCTGCGCTACGCGCTTCAGCAGGAGTTGCGCTACGGCGAGAACCCCCACCAGGCCGGCTGCGTCTACATCGACCCCGGCTGCACCGAGACCTCGGTCGTCGCCGCAAGGCAACTCCACGGCAAGGCACTTTCCTTCTGCAACCTCTACGATGCCGACGGCGCGCTGGAACTGGTCAAGGAGATCGACCCCGCCCGCCGCGCCGCCGTAGCGGTCATCAAGCACGCCAACCCCTGCGGCTTCGCCGTCGATGACGACCTCGCCGTCGCCTTCGAGAAGGCCTACCGCGGCGACCCCGTGGCGGCCTTCGGCGGCATCGTGGCCCTCAACCGGCCGGTGGATGCGGCCACGGCCGGGAAGATCACCGGCATCGACTCGTTCTTCGACGTCATCCTCGCACCGGACTATGAACCGGCAGCGCTCGAGCAACTGCGCGGCCGGTGGAAGAACACCCGCCTGCTCAAGGCCGGCCCGATCGAAGGCCCCGACGCGCGCCGGGCAAGACTGGATTTCAAGCTCATCACCGCCGGCATGCTCGCCCATGATCGCGACCTGGCCCCCATCGACCCGCGGCACTGGAAGCACGCGGCCGGCCCACAGCCCGGCGAAGCCGACCTTGTGCAGTTGACCCTGGCCATGATCGCCGCCAAGCACCTCAAGTCCAACGCCGTCAGCCTCATCAACGATGCGATGCTCATCGGCGCCGGCGCCGGCCAGATGGACCGCGTCACCAGTTGCCGGCTGGCCATCGAAAAAGCCGGCGACCGCGCCCGCCGCGCGGTGGCCGGCTCCGATGCCTTCTTCCCCTTCCGCGACGGCCCGGACCTGCTGATTCAGGCCGGCGTGCGCGCCATTGTCCAACCCGGCGGCTCGATGCGCGACCAGGAGACGATCGACGCCTGCAACCAGGCCAACGTCTGCCTCATGCTCACCGGCCAACGCCACTTCCGGCATTGACGACGAGAACCCGGCGACCGCCCCCTTCGCAGGGCCATGCCACGACGTCGCCCTTTTCAACTCCCTCTCCCCTTCCGGCCACCGCAGGGCATCGAAGGCAGGCGATCCAGCCCGGCCCACCTTCACCGGCGCGGCTCTGACGCCACCGCACGGACCACGCCCCCCATCCTGCCTTCGCGCTCTTCTTGATCTTCGTGGTCATCCATCCCCAACACCCTTCTGGCACAGTTGCCCCGTGCCACCGAGGCCGCAAGTACCTTTGCCAGTTCCCAACCCATCTCATCTTCCCTCTGCGTCCCTCTGCGTCCCTCCGCGCCCCTCTGCGGTCAAAAAAACATCTTCACATGCAGATCGCTCCCATCCTGCTGGAGAAAAGCTTCCTGCAGCAGAGTTGAGGAACCTGGCGCGGCACAGTCCCATCCCAACGACCAACGAATACGGGGTGGGAGAGAAATGATCTCACGCCAGGGCGCCACGGCGCGAAGGGAGAAAGTGGACATCGAATTCGAGTTACATCAGCATGGTTTCCGTTCTTCTTCGCGCCTTCGGGCCTTCGCGTGAGATGTCTGACTCCGACTCCACGAACCGCTTCCCCGCCGTCGGCGCCATCGCATCGCCGGGAACAGATGCGCCGTCATGGCTACCGCCCTCTCGATCCGCGACGCCGACACCCGCTCAATCAAGGCCGCCCAACATCGCAAGACCCGCAACCAGGGCCCTGACTTGTCATGCAGACAAGAAGCACTTTGCTCCGATCGCCGCGCCGGCGTGTACGCCGTTGCAGGTGCGCGGCGAGGGCGAGGTTGGGGCCGGTTTCCTTGGAACAGGCCCGACACCGACGACACTGTTCGCAGCGTTGCCATCGCTATGGCCTATACTCGTGAAGCATTCCTGCCGCCGCCGGCGGCGCGCGGCGGAGGCATTCCGGGCATGGAGACTGGTACGTGAGTGTGAGCATCAGGGCACTGCTGGGTGTGGCGCGGGCGCCGTTCCTGTTGCTGTCGGTGATGCTCGTGGCTTGCGGCGCGGCGGCGTCGGCATGGGATGCGCAGATGGGCAGCGCCGGCGCGGCCGAGGGCTTTTCCTGGCTGCACACGCTGCTGGCGCTGGTGGGCCTGGTGGCCATGCACGTCGCCGTCAACGCCTACAACGAGGCCAGTGACATGGCCGGGGGCATCGACCTGGCCACCCGGCGCACCCCCTTCAGCGGCGGCAGCGGCACCCTGCCGGCCGGGCTGCTGTCGGTGCGCGGGGCGAGGGTGCTGGCGACGGCATGCCTGCTGGCGGGTGTGGCCGTCGGCATCTACTTCCTGATCGTCATCGGCTGGTCGCTGCTGCCGATCCTGGTACTGGGGCTGGCGGCGGTGGTGCTCTACAGCCCGTGGCTGCTGCGCATCGGCCTGGGCGAGGTCTTTGCGGGATTGGGGCTGGGGGCGCTGCCGGTGCTGGGGGTGTCGCTGGTGCAGGATGGCCACATCGGCCCGGCGGCGGTGGCGGCGGGCGCGGCGGGCTTTTTCATGACCTTCAACCTGCTGCTGCTGAACGAATTTCCCGATGAGCAGGCCGACCGCGCCGGCGGCCGCCGCCACCTGGTGATCCTGCTGGGCCGCCGCAGCGCAGCGCGGGTCTACGCGGCCGCGGTGATCGCCACAGCGCTGTCGATCCTGGTGGCCGTGCTGCCCAACGTGTCGGCCCTGCCCCTGCTCGCCCTGGCTGCATGGTTGCCGCTGGGGGCCACGGTCCCGGCGATGACCTGGGCCGTGCAACGCCCCGAGCAGGAAGTGCCCGTGGGCGCGCTGGCGGGCAACGTGATGTGGAACCTGGGCACGCACCTGGTGCTGGCCGCGGCGCTGGTCATCGCGGCGCTGTCAGGGTGAAGGTCGCCGATCAACATTGCCCGGCGGTTCATGCCGAATGTAGACATCGAAGCGCACGCGCCGGCCGCGGATGATGGCCGTGGGCTGTGGCACCGCCAGCAGCGGCGGGGCGTGTCGGGGGCGCTTGACCACCACGCGGCGGATGGGCGAGACCAGTGCCGCTTCCAGCAGCATGGGGGCGTCGGCATCGTCGCCCACCAGCCGGCGCAGCAGTTTCATCGCCTTGCCCTGCGCGGCACGGCGCCGGGCCGGCTCGGGGTACATCGGATCGAGGCAGATCGCGTCGGGCGCGGCATCGGGTTGCAGCCCCGCCAGCCACGCAGCGCCATCGCCGCATTGGACGGTGATCCGCGCGGCGGCGCGGGCATCGTGCGGGGTAGCGCGGGCGAGGGCATCCTCGAGCATCGCCGCCACCACCGGGTGGCGCTCGAAGGCGATCACGCGGCAACCGAATCTCGCCAGCATCCAGGCATCCTCGCCCAAGCCGGCGGTCAGGTCGGCCACGGTGGTGTCAGCCGCCGCGCGGCGGTGCAGGCCCACGGCGCGGTACAGGGGCTGTCTGCGCGAGGCGCCCGCC
>PUMS01000462.1 GCA_003551485.1 Phycisphaeraceae bacterium
ACACCGCGGAGTTGGCATGGCAGTCGGTGAGGACCATGCCCTCGCGCGCCAGCCGGTCGTGATGCGGCGTGGGGATGCGGCTGTCGGGGTTGAGACAGGAGAGGTCGCCGTAGCCCAGGTCATCGGCGAAGACGATCACGATATTCGGTTGCTGTGCGGCCATCTGATACTCCCAGTCCGTCTTGACACCCCGCCATGGTGCGCGGCCTTACTCTACCGCATGCCCCCTGCTGCGGCGACTCGCGAAGGTGTGCTGAAGGGTGCGGCTGTGCCAGAGATTCCGGGGGGGATGTCGCAGAATGGATCGGGTGCCAGTGGCTGCTTGTCAGCCAGTGCCCGTGGTGTACGTCGGGGATACCGGTGGACAAGCCACCAGAGGCACCCCCGAGCCCGGCGAACCCGATGCACCCAACGGGACATGGGTAACAATGCCGCACTGTCGGCCGGTGGCGGCCGATGGTATGGTGGTGGCCGTGAATCTGCCGGTGCCGTGAGTTCACCGGCGATGCCCGATTGGATCAGACCCATGGCCAATACCCTGTCAACACCCCGCATCGACCTTGCCGCCACGCCCTTCAGCCGCCGCGGGTGCTGGCTGGCGGTTTCGTATCCGCCGGCGCATTATCAGGTGGCCGGGCCGGGGCTGTACCTGCGGTCGCTTCATGCAAGGCCGATCATCCAGCGCGAGCTGTTTCGCCTCGACCTGCTGCGGGGGGGCGAGGTCATCGAGCACACCGCCGCGGCCACGCCGGGGCTGCTGACGCTCAAGCCCGGGGGGAATGGCAGCGCGGGCAACGATGATGCTGAGGTCCGCATTGCGCTCGAAGCGCCCGCCACGGTACGCATCCACGGCCGGGGCGTGGGGCTGAGGCTGACCGCGGCGATCCGGGAAAAGTCGCTCTGGCCCACGGTGGCGTACCACGAGGGGCCCGGCCGGCTGGCGGTCAACTTCCGCGGGGCGCTGCGGCGGTATGAGATCATCGCACTGGAAGGGCCCCCGCCACGGCTCGAGGGCGACTGGGAGGGTGAGCATTTCACCCGCGCTTCGGTCGGGATCGAGGCCCCGGCTTGGGAACTGGCCATCGATGAGTTTCTGAGCACCTGGGTCGACCGGCGGCGCGAGCCGCTGGATGAGGTTGCACGCAGCGCTGCCGCATCCTGCGAGCAACTCACCGGCGGCCTGCCGCGGGTGCCGGCTGAGTTCGAGGCCACCCGCGCCCTGGCCGGGTACCTGCTGTGGTCGGCGACGATGAGCCCCTGCGGCCGGCTCGGCCGCGAGGCCACGTTCATGAGCCTCAACTGGATGGATGGGGTCTGGAGTTGGGACAACGTCTTCAACGCCGTGGCCCTGGCCGGGGCGGATGCGAAGCTGGCCTTCGATCAGATGATGGTCGTGGCCGACCACCAGGATGAGCACGGGGCCTATCCGGACTACATCGGCGATGCGTTCAAGCACTACAACTTCAGCAAGCCGCCCGTGCAGGGCGTGTTGATGGATGAGCTGGCCCGTCACCGGCCGCGCTGGTTCACCCCCGCCCGCCGCCGGGCGCTTGTGGACAGCATCGAGCGCTTCACCCGCTGGTGGCTGGAGCACAGGCGCTACCCCGGCCGGCGGCTGTGCCATTACCTGCACGGCAACGATTCGGGCTGGGACAACAGCACGATCCTGCACAAGGGCTCGCCGCTCATCGCCCCCGACCTCAATGCCTTTCTGGCAAGGCAGTGTCAGTGGCTCTCGCGGCAGCATGAGAAACTGGGCGCGGCGGCCAAGGCGAAGCGCTGGGCGAAGCAGGCCGATCAACTCACCGCCGACCTGCTCGATGAGCTGTGGAACGGTGAGCAGTTCATCGGCATCAAGCTGCCCGAGGATGAGCCGGTGGCTTGCAGCAGCCTGGTCGACTGCATGCCGGTGCTGCTGGGCGAGCGGCTGCCGGGCGATATCCGGGCGAAGCTGGCGTCGCGCATCGAGACGTTCATCACCGATCACGGCATCGCCACGGAGCATCCACATAGCGCGCTCTACACGCCGGACGGCTACTGGCGCGGGCCGATCTGGGGGCCATCGACCATGCTCATCGTGCTCGGGCTGGAGTCCATCGGCCAGGATGCCCTGGCCCGCAGCATCGCGCAGCGCTACTGCCGGACCTGCCGGCGCAGCGGCTTTGCCGAGAACTTCGATGCCCTCAGCGGCGCTGCGCTTCGCGATCCGGGCTATACATGGACGGCCAGCGCCTTTCTCATGCTCGCCGGCCGGCTCAAAGCTGCGGGAGCGTAAATCGGTCGCCGGTGTCGTTGACCCACGCGGCGAGGCGGTCGTGCAGGCGTTTGCGCTGGGCGCTGAAGACGGGGTTGTGGGCGTGGTTGGCCAGCTCGTAGGGGTCTTCCCTGAGATTGAAAAGCAGCCACGGCTGGCCTTCGAGGCAGATGTACTTCCACCCGTCGCGGGTGAGCACGCCGCGCCAGGGGCGGTCGACGCTGTTGCGATGGCCGGTGGGCTCGATGAGCTGGAGGTAGGCCGAGTCCGGCTCGCTCACCGCCGGCCGCCGGGGCTGGCGGTGTGAGGAATAGTCCGTCCCGGCCATCCACGACGGCGGCGTGATGCCGCAGAGGCCGAGGCTGGTGGGCGCGACATCCACGTAGTTGACCAGCGCATCGCTGCGCCCGCCGCGCATGTCGTAGAAGGGCACCCCGCCGCCGATGATCATCGGCACGCGGATCGACTCCTCCCACGGCGCGGTCTTGGCGAACTGGCCGTGGCAGCCGTGCATGTCGCCGTGATCGGAGAAAAAGATGATGTGCGTGCTGTCGGCCAGGTCGAGCTCGGCCAGGGCCTCGCGGATGCGGCCGAGGTTCCAGTCCAGGTTCTCGATCATGGCGTAATAGCCGGCCAGGCCGCGGCGGGCGCGTTCGGTGATCCAGGGGACGGGCGGAACATTGGGCCGCAGCTCGATACGTGCGGGGTTGTGACGGCCCATCCACTGCGCCGGCGCCACGTAGGGGCCGTGCGGCGGCTGCACGCTCAGCGCGGCGAAGAAGGGGCGGTCCGGCTCGGCCGCGCAGCGGCGAAGCTGCTCGATCAGCATGTCCGTCAGGGCGTCGGTCTCGTAGCCGGGCAGGCGGTAGCGCTCGACCTCGCTGTCGCCATCGTGGCCGTGGATGTAGCAGTCGTATTGGCTGTTGTTGTTCTCGTAGCCGAGCCAGGTATCGAACCCGCCGCGACGGTGCCGCGGCACGGTGTGCAGCGCAGCGCGGCCGGTGCTTTCATGGAACCCATCCACGTGCCACTTGCCCAGGTAGATGGTGCGATACCCCGCCTCACCGAAGGGCCGGGCGATGGTGGCCATGTCTTCCGGCAGCCGCTTCTCATGGCCCGGCACGCACTCGTGCGGATAGCGCCCCGACAGCAGCGCCCCGCGGTAGGGACAGCACAGCGGATACCCCGACACGCCCTCGAGCGTGACCCCCTCGGTGGCGAGGCGGTCGATATGGGGCGTGTGCAGGTTCCCATCTCCCGCGCAGGAGAGGGCCTGGGCGCGATGCTGGTCGCCGAATATCCAAAGGACGTTGGGCCGTTCACGATGGTGCGGTTCGGGTGTGGGCATGATGCGAGCATAGCAGCGCTGGTGTAATCCGGCACACCCGCCACCCATCAGGTGCTCAGCGGGTACCGGCGGCCCTTCCACTGCGGCCCCATCCCGCGCAGATCGTGCCACAGTGCGCTCCACTGCACGGCCAGCAGAAGCAGCACCCCTGCCGGATGCAGCGCGGCCGAGAGCCATGACTGGCCAAACCACGCGCTCTGCAAGAACCGCATCAGCCAGGGTGCCAGCAGCAGCAGCGCCCAGGGCCAGGCGGGCGGCGAACCTGACATCAGCAGCGCTGCGCCCAGCAGGGGCGCCGCCACGTGGCCACCGCCCAGCAGCAGCGTCCACGGACCGATCGCCACCGGTGTGGCCATGCCCTCGCGCGCGTTCTTGCTCAGGCCCTCCCAGACCTGCGATGCGCTGTGGTACATGCGGCATTGCGCGATGTCGGTGGCGTCGAACACCTCCGTAGCGCGGCCGGCGCGGCGGAAGGCACGCGGCAGGGTCAGTCCATCGTGCAGCGAGCTGCGGATCGCGCTGTGGCCGCCGACGGCGTGATACGACCGACGGTCCACCGCCATGAGTTGCCCGCAGCCGGCCGCCAGGCTCGCATGGTTCACCCACCGCGCTGCAACCAGCGGCAGGTAGCCCAGCAGAATCGTGTGGATCAGCGGGATCAACAGCTTCTCCAGCAGTGTGCCGGTGCGCTGCCGCGGCACGCCGCTGAGCAGGTCCAGCCCACGACGTCGCATCCGCGAAGCGATCCTGCAAAGCGCATCGGGCGCCAGTGTCACATCCGCATCGATGAACACCATGATCGGCTGATGGGCATGACCGGCCAGGACGTGGCAGGCATGCTGCTTGCCGCACCAGCCCGGCGGTAGCGGTGGTGCCGTCTCAAGGCGCAGTCGCGGATCGGCCACGGCGCGCTGCCGCACGATCCGGGCCGTGCCGTCGGTCGAGCCGTCATCGAGCACCACCAGCTCGAGCTCGATGCCGCGCGAGGCGAGCACCGCCTCCACCGCGGCACCGATCGACTGCTCCTCGTTGCGCGCCGGGATCAATACCGTGACGCCCGGAACGTTCCCACCGGGCTCTGCTGCCGCCAGGCGCCGGTACAGCAGCAGGTTCAGCGCCATCATGGACACCGGCAGCAGCGCCAGGGCCACCGCAAGCCACAGCCACCACGTCACCTCGGTCATCGCTGTCTCCCGTGTTCGGGCCGGAACCGCTCACCACGCAGCGCCGCCTTCAGCCTCCGCCACACGTCATAGATGCCCCCCACGCCCGGCCGGCTCGCCAGCAGCTCGTCGAAGGCCCCGCCGTTTCGCTGAATTGCTTCGGCCGCCAGGGCATCCATCGTCCGCTCGAGTTGTTCGGCCAGGTGCCGCGTCCACTGCGCAGCGCTGCGCGGGCATGAAGCATCGGGTTCGATGGGCTCACCGAAACTCAACAGCACCTCCGGTGTGCGCTGGTCCCAGAAGGTGATCTCGATCGCCACTGGCACAAGGCGTATCCCGGAATTGCGATGAGCCAGGTGCCCGATGCCCGGCCGCAGCACGACCGGCCTCTGACGCGGATCGGTAAAGGTTCCCTCCGCCGTGATCCAGAGCATGCGGCCCGGATCACGCAGGATCGCTTCGCTGGTGCGCAGGAACGTGCGTGCGCCGCGGGCGGTATCCTGCTCGATGCCGAACAGGCCGATCCGCTCGAAGAAGCGGTAGCTGCCCAGCACGGCGGCGTCGATGGGCCCGTAGCCTTCCTGCCGCGGATAGAGGGTCAGAGCCAGATGGATGCAGATCAGCGGGTCCCACCAGGAGGGATGGTTCATGTAGACCACCATGGGGCGGTCATCCGGCGCCGGCGGCGGCCCGGCGCGGCTGATGCGTACCGCGTGAACGTGGCGCTTCAGGTAGCGCACCAGGTAGCGCCCGAAGCCGCGCACCAGCCAGGGCGTGCGACGCTGCACCACTTCGGGCTCGCACGGCACGTTCGATGCGCCGTTAGACCTGCCGTCGGCATCCGCAGCGCGCTGAGCGTGTGTCATGGGCGATCATTTCCAATCTTGCAGGGGCATCCTCAGGCCGATGGCTTGCTGGCGGCGTGGCTGTCGGTGGGCGTACGGATCGCGCCCATGTCATCGCTGTCGAGCGTGTCGGCGGCGATCCAGCCCGACATCAGCGCCATGGGCATGCCCGGGCCGGGGTGAGCCGAGCCGCCGGCAAGGTAGAGGCCGTCGATGTCGCGGCTGCGGTTGCCGGGCTTGAAGGCGCCCATGAAGCGGCCATGACTGGCCAGGCCGTAAATGGCGCCGTCGAGCACGCGGTAGCGCTGGTGAATGTCCATTGGTGTCAGGGCCGATTCGAACACGATGCGCTGCTCGATGTCGTCCACGCCGGCCACCCAGACGAGCTTCTGCAGGATCGTCCGCCGGTAGTCGCCAAGCATCTGCCTCCAATCGTGATGAGGCCTCAGGTAAGGCGTGTGGACGAGCACGTAGAGCGCTTCGCCGCGCTCACCGTCGAACATCGGCGCCACCGATGGCTCACTGCGCGCCGGACAGCAGACGTAGCAGGTCGGGTCGGGCGCCGGCTCACCGCGTCGGTAGATCCAGTCAAACTCCTCGTGGGGATCGCGCGAGAAGATGAAGTTGTGGTGCAGCAGTTGCCCGTAGGTCCGTCGTAGACCCAGAAACAGGACCACGCCGGAACACGCCGGCTCGGCTCGGCTCCGCCGCAGGAAACGCTTCACCGGTCGTCCGCCGATCAGCTCGCGGTGGGTCCGTACGCTGTCCATGTTCGAGACCACGGCCTTCAGTTCGATGCGCTGACCGTCCGCGGTCACTACGCCGCGCACGCGGCGGCCGTCGAGTTCGATGCGCTCGATGGCGCAGCCCGTGTGAATCTCGACGCCCAACCGCATGGCCAGCCGCTCCAGCGCCGCCGGGACAGCGCGGGTACCGCCGATGGGGTACCACACACCGCCGTCGGTCTGCATATGGGCGATACTGCACAGCACCGCCGGCGCGTTGTACGGTGAGGAGCCGACGTACTGGGTGAAGTGGTCCAGCATCTGCGCCACACGCGCATCGGGCACGTGCGAACGGATCGTGCCCGCCACGGTCCGGCCCATGCGAAGGCTCAGCACGTCCGACAGGGTCGATGTCTTGAACGTGTTGCCGGCGTCGAAGGTGTCGCGCAGCGACCCGACGGGGCGCCAGAAGAAGTAGCGTTCGCTCACATCGTGCATCCGCTCGCTCATCTTCATGAACCGCCGGTAGCCCTCGGCCGATGGAGTGTCGGGGCTGAAGGCCGTAAGTGCATCGGCCATCCTGTCGGTGTTCTCGTGCAGGTCGAGCACAGCGCCATCTTCAAAGAAGCAGCGCCACTGCGGATCGAGCCGCACCAGGTCCAGTTCATCCTCGAGCGCGCGGCCGGCCTCGGCGAAGATGCGGCGAAGCACCTTCGGCACGGTGAGGATCGTCGGGCCCATGTCGAAGCGGAAGCCCTCGGCCTCGAGCACCGCGGCCTTGCCGCCCAGCCACGCGTTGGCCTCGAACAGCAGCACGCGATGGCCCCGCGCAGCCAGCGTGCACGCCGCGGCCAGGCCGCCCAGTCCCCCGCCGATCACTCCGATGGGCTTGTCTCTGGTTAATGCCTCATTCATCGCACGTTCCTTTCCGCTTCCTCGGCATGGCGGCGGCGCCATCGGCGCAGGGCGGTCAACAGTCGCCCAAGCGCAAGCAGGCGCCGCCAGATGCCCCGGCCGTACGCGGCCTGCATGGCCGAGATGAACATCGTCCCATCGTCTTCACTCACCTGCTGAAAGTGCGGCCGAAAGCGGCCGTGGCGGACCGCCACCGCCTTGCTGTGCGTCAGCGAGAGCAGGCCTTCGGCTCCGCGCATCACGCCGAACCCGCTGCGGCCGCGGCCGCCGAAGGGCATCCTCGGGTCGGCCACGGGCGCGAACATGTCGTTGACCACCACAGCGCCGGCGTTAATCCGCCGCGCCAGGGTCCGGCCTGTGGCCGGTGCGGCAAAGACGGTGGCGCCCAGGGCGTAGGGGCACGCCGCGGCGGCCTCGAGGGCGGCATCATCGCCGTCCACCGTGACGACCGCGGCCACGGGGGCGAACAGGTCGGCCTTCAACAGGGCCATGGATGGGTCGGCATCGGCCAGAAGCAGCGGCCGCATCGTCGCACCTTCGG
>PUMS01000100.1 GCA_003551485.1 Phycisphaeraceae bacterium
ATCAGGACTGGGATGCCATCTTTCTTTTCGACTACAACAGCGGCGCACCCTGGGATGCGCAGCGCATCACCGGCTTCTTTGCCATCGACCAGCACCCGACGAAGATGGCCAATCTGCCCGCGGCGGCGGCCATGTTCCGCCGCGGCGATGTCGCCCCCGCCGGCCGGCGCGCCACCGTGCAACTCACCCCCGAGCAAGAGGTGGAACTGATCGGCCGTCACGGCCGCGCGTGGAACCTGCTCGATGCCACCGCCCTTGGCCTGCCCCCGCACCTGCCGCTGGTCATGGGCACGGGAATTGAACTGACCGATCGGCCACCTCGCAACACGGCCAACCGCTACCCCGACGCGCCGCGGCCGCCGGTCTTCACCAGCGATACCGGTGAGCTGACCTGGGATGTGTCGCGCCAGGGCCAGGGCGTCGTCACGGTGACGGCGCCGCGCACGCGGGCGGTCATCGGCTTTGGCGACAACCGGCGGTTCGAACTGGGCGATGTGACCATCACACCGGGGCAGACGCATCAGAACTGGTGTACCATCGCGCTGACGGTGGTGGAAGGCAGCTTCGCCGGACCGGGTCGAGCCCTTCTGGTGCTCACCGGCGAGGCGGGCAACACCGACATGCGCTGGGCCGATGCCCAGCGCAGCACCGTTGGCCGCGACTGGGGCCGGTCGCCGAGCGTGGTCGAGGTGATACCCGCCCGCATCGAACTGCCCCTGCCGCCCGCCCGCGTGATGGCCTGGGCCCTCGATGAGCGCGGCCAGCGAAAGCGCCCCATCCCCGTGGAACCGGCCGGCGGCGGCCGAACCGCCATCCAGACCGGCGGCAACGTCGAGACGATCTGGTACGAGATTCAATGGCAATGAACCAGACCATGGCGATCTTCGCGCCAGGGCGACCTGCCACAGCGGCCCCTGGCGGTCCGGCATTCGACCCGCGCGATGGTGCGATGCCGCAGCCCATCACCTCTTGCCCGCCTGTACCGGAGGAGGAAGGGGTGGGCGTTGAATCGCAGTGGGGTGGATGCTCCGGTCGTTGGATTGGAGTTGTTGTCGGCGTGTCTCTTCTGGTCATCCTGTCCACCGCAACGGGCGCTGACACCGAAGCGCCACCCCAGGCGCCTCCGTTGCCAGACCTGTCCGGGCAGCGCATCGTTCTTGAACGCCCGCTGCCCCAGCGCAGTGAACTGCGCTATGCCCTTTACCGCCTGGAACTGACCCATCCCGCCGACCCGGCGCCCGATAGGGCCGCCGAACGGGCCGGCCTCGAGCGTTTCGCTTCGATCCCCCGCGCCGGGGTGCAGCGGCCGGTTTTCGCCGACGAGCGCACCATCCTGCTGGTGGTCGATGCCGGCCGGCCGGTCAACCCCGCCGCTGACATGCCCCGGCAGCGCCATCGAAAGCCCGGCCCGCGAGTGCCCGCCGAAGATGAGGCCCTGGCACGCAGCGCCGCCGAGGCGCTGGCGGACCAACCCGATGCCACCACCTCCAGCGAACGCGCCATCGTGCTCAGCCAGACCGTCGCCCGCTGGTGGGCCGATGAGAGCGAAGAGGGCCACCCCGCCCTCGCGGCGATTACCCCGTGGCCGCGGCCATTGGGCGAATCGGCCCCCGCCGCGTGGTCGCTGGCCGCTGCGCTGCGGTCGCAGGGCATTCCCGCACGGGTCGTGGCCGGGCTGGTCTACGCCTACGAGCCGGCCGAGGCAGACAAGAACGAGCAAGAGCACGAGCAGGAGCAGGCCGACGCCGAACCCGCCTTCACCTTCCGCATGTGGGTGCAGGCCTGGGTGGGCGGCGATGAACAGCCGCGCGAGGGCCAGCCGCCACCGATCGGCGCCCGCTGGGTGGACCTGGATGCCACCGACCCCGCCGACCACACCGGCCGCATCGCCCTGGCGAGCGGTGTGCTCGAAAACCAAGACCTTCACCCGGATGCCGCGGCACTGGCTGACCTTCTCGATCGGCTGCGCATCGAGGTCATCTCGCCGCGCCCCTTTCCGGGAGACCGCTGATGGCCGCATCGGCATCGCCACCCCCCAGCGCTGATCCCGGCCCCCTGCCTCGAGCGCCCGCGCGTCCGGTGGACGGCCATAAGGGCACCTTCGGCACCGTCATCATCGTCGGTGGCTGCGCCACGATGCCCGGGGCGCCGGCCCTTTGTGCCCGGGCGGCCATCCGCGGCGGGACCGGGCTGGTGCGTATCGCCGCGCTGCCCAAAGTGCTGGCCATGAGCCTGGTCATCGAGCCTCACGCCACGGGCATCGAACTGCCCGAACAACCGCAACCGGGCTGGCTCGATGCCCACGACCCCGCCCGCCGCGCCGTCCTGGCCGTCGGTCCGGGCCTGAGCACGGCCCCCTTCGCCAGGCACACGCTGGCCGGACTGCTCGACGACCCCCGCGCCATGGTCCTGGATGCCGATGGCCTGAACCTGCTGGCCGAGCTTGGCCCCACGCAGATCGCCCCCAGCCCCGACACCGCCACCGGCCCGCGCATCCTCACCCCGCACCCCGGCGAGTTCGCCCGCCTGGCCGAAGCGCTGGACATCCCACCCATCGGCCACGACAGCGATTCCCGCCGCGCGGGCGCCCGGACAATGGCGCAGCGCCTCGGCGGGGGCGCGGTGGTCGTGCTCAAGGGCGCCGGCACCGTCATCACCGATGGCATCCACACGGCCATCAACCCCACCGGCCACCCCGCCCTTGCCGTGGGCGGCAGCGGCGACGTGCTCACCGGCCTCATCGCCGCCCTGCTGGCCCAGGGCATGCCCCCCTTCAACGCCGCGCGGCTTGCCGCATGGATGCACGGCGCTGCGGCCGAGCTCTGGGCCACCCGCCGCGGCCCCGCCGGCCTGCGCGCCGTCGAACTGGCCGACCTGCTACCCCACGTCCGCCCGTGACCGCGCTCCACCACATCCCGCCGGGGGCCGCTGGTGGTTTGCCCACCAGTGCATATGACATCCACCAGAGACGTTGGCTGGCGAGTCGCCCGTTGCACCCGATGCATCCAGCCCCATCCGGCTTGGAAACCATGGCACACCCCGACGGGTCAATGCGCTATACGGGAATTGTCCAGCCCCTTTGCGGCCCATAAAATGTTGATTCGCGGTCGTCGGCCGCGCCGCAATTGTGGAAAGGTGGTCTGGAACACTGTGGAAACCGTTGAACCCATTGGCAAGCGGGTGCTGATCCGCAAGGATGAGGACAAGAAGCAGACCAAGTCCGGCATTCATCTGCCGGACAAGATGGAGATACCCACTCTCACCGGGCGCATCGTCACCGTCTCGGCGGAGATTGCGGCCAACAGCGACTACCCCATCGAGCAGTACGACCGGGTGCTGTTCAACCCCAAGGGCGCCATTCCCGTGGACTTCGAGGGCGACAACCGCCTCTTTGTCGTGCCGGTGGAGAACGTGGTGGCCGTCTTCCGCAAGGCACGCGGCGGGGTGGCCAGCCTCGATGAGCCGGAGCAGGCGTGACCGAACAGCTTGCGCTCAATCCCATCGCGCCGTTTGACGTGGCGCTGACCCCGCCCGGCTCCAAGAGCCTCACCAACCGCGCCCTGCCGCTGGCGGCTCTGGCCGAGGGCGACTCGGTGCTGCATCGGCCCCTCTGGGCCGATGACACCCGCCACCTGCTGGCCGCGCTGCGCGCTCTGGGGGTCGATGTCCGCGGTGAGAATGGGGCCGAGATGATCGCCATTGCCGGGCGCGGCGGGCGCCTGCCGGGCGGGGGCGGCACGGGGCCGATCCGCCTCGAGGTGGGCAACGCCGGCACGGCATACCGCTTCCTCACCGCCGCGCTGGCGGTCGGCGAGGGCATCTACGAGCTCGACGGCATCGCCCGGATGCGCCAGCGCCCCATCGGCCAGCTCACCGGGCCGCTGCGGCAACTCGGGGCCGACATCACCGACCTCGGCCGGCCCGGTTTCCCGCCGCTGCGCATCACCGGAAGGCCGCTGCGCGGCGGGCGGCTCGAATTGGGGCCGACCCTCTCCAGCCAGTTCATCTCCGCCCTGCTGCTGGTGGGGCCGCTGCTGCGCGGCGGGCTGGAGCTGAGCTTCACCGGCCCGCTCATCAGCCGGCCTTATGTCGAGATGACGCTGGCTGTGATGCGGTCGTTCGGCATCACCGCCGAGGCTGAGGCGGACCTGAAGCGCATCGCCGTGCCGGAGGGGCGCTACCTCGGCCGCGAGCTGAGCATCGAGCCCGATGCGTCCAACGCCAGCTACTTCCTGGCCGCCGCGGCCATCATCCCCGGCAGCCGGTGCAGGATCGAGGGCCTGGGGCGCCGCAGCGTCCAGGGCGATGTGGGCTTCGCCGCGGTACTCGAGCGGATGGGCGCAACGGTCGAGATGGGCGATGAGCACATCACTGTCACCGGGCCCGATCGCCTCCGTGGCGTGGAGGTGGACCTCAACGCCATGCCGGACATGGCCCAGACGCTGGCCGTGGTCGCCCTCTTCGCACAGGGGCCGACCACGATCCGCGGAGTGGGCAACCTGCGGGTGAAGGAGACCGATCGCCTCGAGGCCCTTCGCTGCGAGCTGGGCAAGCTCGGGGCGAAGGTGGACATCGAGGGCGAGACGTTGCACATCCACCCGCCGCAGGACAATCGCACCCGACCGGCCACCATCGCCACCTACGATGATCACCGCATGGCCATGAGCTTCACCCTGGCGGGACTCCGCAGCGAGGGCGTGGTCATCGCCGACCCCGGATGCGTGGCCAAGACCTTCCCCGACTATTTCCAGTATGTTGCCCGCCTGAGCCAGGGCCGCTGAGCACCGTCACCGCCGACCCGCGCCCGGTCGCGAGCCCCAGCCCGCTGCTCCACAGGCCCCCGCAGTGCCCCCGCCGCCGCCCGCCTGGCAGCCCTCGTCACCGACCGCAACCCCGCAAAGCCCGCCATGGACTCCGCCCCCCCAAGCCGCCGCGCCTTCTGGACCACCGCGAAGGTACTGCTCAACTACAAGCGCCAGCTCGCCCTGAGCCTGCTGGGCGCGGTGATTGCGGGCCTGTGCTTCGGTGCGGGGCTGGGCATGGTCCTGCCGGTCATGAAAATTCTGCTCGAACAGCAGCAGACGCTGGATGTGCTCATCCATAACTACATCGGCGGCGGAGCCGAGGCCACCGGCACACTGGCCGACCACATCGGCGACTGGCTCGCCGGCCGGGTGCCGGCCGACCCGTTTCACGCCTTCATCGGTGTGATGGCCATCGTGGCGGTGCTGACGGTGGTGGGCAACTTCGGCCGCTTCATCCACGGCTACATCGCCCTGACCGTGGCCCACCGCGCCACGATGCTGTGGCGTAACCGCCTGTTCGACCGGCTGGTGCATGCACCGCTGGCCGAGGCGATGTACGCCGGCAGTTCGAAGCAGGTCAGCCGTCTGATCCACGACACCAATCACCTGACGGTCGGCTACAACGCGCTGATCGGGAGCACCGTGGTCGAGTTGACCAAGATGACCGCCGCGCTGTCGCTGGCGTTCGTCATCAACTGGCAGCTCACACTGGTGGCCCTGGCCGGTGCGCCGCTGATCGGCCTGCTTGCCAATTACTTCGGCCGGCGCATCCGCCGCGCGGTCAAGGGCGTGCTCGAGCGGGCCGGCGAGATGGTCGGTATCGCCTCGGCGGCGCTGGCGCACCTGCGGGTGGTCAAGACCCACGGGGCCGAAGGCTACGAACGGCGGCGCTTCCGCTGCGTCACCCGCGACATCTACCACCAGCAGATGCGCATGCGCAAGGCCCAGGCGCTGGCCTCGCCGGCCAACGAGGTCATCTCGCTCATGGGCGTCCTGGCGGTGGCGGTGATCGCCGCGTGGTTCGTACTGCGACAGAACACGCCGCCGGAAGAGTTCTTCGCCGTCATGGCCATGCTCATCGGCGCCGGTTCGAGCGTCAAGCCGCTGACGCGGGTTCACACCAAGCTCAAGGAAGCCGAGGCCGGCGCCCAGCGCGTCATGGCCGCCTACAACCTGCCCATCGAGCCGACCGAGCCGAAGGTCCGCAGTCGATACCCCAGCCTGCCGCGCCACAGCCGGAGCATCGTCTTCGACCGCATCCACTACACCTATCCCGGCAACGAGCGCCCGGCGCTGGTGGATGTGAACCTGACCGTCGAGCACGGCCAGCGCATCGCCATCGTCGGCGGCAACGGCTCGGGCAAGACCACGCTGCTGAGCATGCTGCCGCGGCTGTTGGAGCCCGATGAAGGCCGGGTGCTGATCGATGGGGTCGACATCGCCGGGGTCAACCTTCGCAGCCTGCGCGACCAGATGGCGGTGGTCACGCAGGAGCCGGCGCTGTTCGCCGGCACGATCGCCCAGAACATCACCTACGGCCGCGGCTGGATCCGCCAGGAGCGGATCGAAGCCGCCGCCCGCGCCGCCTACGCCCACGAGTTCATCACCGAACTGAGCCGCGGCTACCAGACCCGCCTGGCCGAGCACGGCGTGGGCCTCTCCGGCGGCCAGCGCCAGCGCCTGTGCCTGGTACGTGCCATCCTCCGCCAGCCGGCGATCCTGATCCTCGATGAAGCCACCAGCCAGATCGACGTCGACTCCGAGGAAAAGATCAACCGTGCGCTGCGCGAGTTCAGCCGGGGCCGCACCACCTTCGTCATCGCCCACCGCTTCAGTACGGTCATCGACGCCGATCTGATCGTCCTGATGGACGATGGCCGCATCCTCGACCTCGGCCCCCACGACGACCTGATCCGCCGCTGCCCCCCCTACCGCATCCTCGCCCAGACCCAGCTCGTCCCCGCCGAGGCGTAGGCCCGGAAAAAGCGACACCGCTGAACACCGTCCGCTTTGGCCACCGGCAGAGAAAAAGGTGGCAGCAGAGAAAAAGGTGTCAGGACCCTTTGCCGTAAAAAGGTTCCTGGCACCTTTTCTTCCTCACCTTTTCTTCCTCGGTTTTCCGGATGCGGGTTTTCGAGTTCGGTGAAAGGTGGCTAGAGTCTGATCTGCCATGAAAGCCAAACAGCTCCACAAGCTCGGTGTGCCGCGCGGCAAGGCCACGCGGTTGACGTTGCGGCTGATCGATGCGGCGTTGTCCAGCGGGGTGGGCAAGGATGAGCTTCGGCCGCGCATCGCCGCGGTGGTGGCCGATCCGGCCGGCTCGGTCGAGGACCCGATCTTCGGTGACCTGGCTCGAATGCTGCTGCCGCACGACCACCCCGACTCGCCCCACCGCGACTACAAGCCTCACCCCGAGGGTTCCGCACCATGGCGGCAATGGGGCGAGGACCTCGATGCCAATGCCCTCGAGCAGATGGACAACGCCGCGAGGCTGCCCATCGCGGTGCGCGGGGCGCTGATGCCCGATGCCCATGTCGGCTACGGCCTGCCCATCGGCGGCGTGCTGGCCACGGACAATGCCGTCATCCCCTACGCCGTCGGGGTGGACATCGCCTGCCGGATGAAGCTGACCGTGCTCGACCTGCCCGCCGATCTGCTGCAAAAGCAGTCGCAGCGGCTGATCGATGCCATCGAGCGCAACACCCGCTTCGGCATGGGGGCCAATTTCGGCAAGCATCCCTGCGACCACCCGGTGATGGATGAGGACTGGTCGATCACCGCGATCACCCGCCAGCAACGGGACAAGGCCCACCAGCAGCTCGGCACCAGCGGCAGCGGCAACCATTTCGTCGAGTTCGGCGAGTTGCTGATCGAGGATGCCCAGGCCGCGCGGACGCTGGACCTGCCCGGGCCGGGCACCTACCTGGCGCTGCTCAGCCACAGCGGCAGCCGCGGGCCGGGGGCGACGGTGGCCGGGTACTACTCGCGCCTGGCGATGCACCGCCACCCCGAACTGCCGCGCCACCTGGCGCACCTGGCCTGGCTGGACCTGGACCGGGCCGAGGGACAGGGATACTGGGCCGCGATGGAGTTGATGGGCCGCTACGCCAGCGCCAACCATGCCTGCATCCACCGCAACATCCTCAGGCACCTGGATGCGCAGGCGGTGATGACGGTCGAGAACCACCACAACTTCGCCTGGTGCGAGCGTCACGAGGGCCGCGACCTCATCGTCCACCGCAAGGGCGCCACGCCCGCGGGCGAGGGTGTGCTGGGGGTGATCCCCGGCTCGATGACGGCCCCGGCGTTCATCGTTCGCGGCCGGGGCGAGCCGGCATCGCTCAACTCCGCCGCGCACGGCGCCGGCCGGGTGATGTCCCGCCGCGAGGCCCGTCAGACCTACCGGTGGAAACAGGTGCGCGACTACCTCGAGCATCGCGGCGTGACGGTGCTCTCAGCCGGCCTGGATGAGGTGCCCTTCGTCTACAAGGACATCGAGAAGGTCATGAGCCTCCAGCAGGACCTGGTCGAGCCCCTGGCACGCTTTCAACCGCGCATCGTCAAGATGGCCCCCGAGGGCGAACGGCCCGAAGACTGACGCCGAAAAGGGAAAGGGCAAGGGATACCCCTGCATCCCTCGGGGGTCCGAATTACCCCCCTTGAGAGCGTTGTGGGCCGGGGGAAGGTTCTGAATCGGGCCGTTGCGTTGGCCAGCGGGATCGCTTCCGGAGCGCAGTTCATTCCACGCGTCGGAAACGGCACGGTGTCGCCGGATTGTCGGGGTTGAAGAGCCAGGCGGTGATGCGGCCGGCCTCGATCACGGGTTGCAGGTCCCAGCACACCTCGGAGGCATCCATGCTACTGCCGTCAGCGCTGATGGTGCCATCGGGCCGCGGCACCAGCGGAAGGACCACGTGGCGGAAGCGAAGGTGCGGCCGGCCATCGACCTCATCCACGGCCAGATCACCGTAGCCCGGATGCATGAATCGGCCGCATACCTTAGTGACGGGCCACGGGGCGCTGGGGCGGGCGAATCGGTCGGCGAGGCGTTTCTCGCCGCTACAGCGCAGGGTGCGTTTGCGCTCGAGGAAGCGCTGCGGCCACGGCAGCGGCTCCCAGCCGATGGCACGGTCCAGCAGCGAGAAGGCCAGCAGTTCCGCGGCCTCGCTCGAGGTGCGGTTGGCCAGGGCGCAGGCGGCGGCACGCCGCTGGGGCACCGCCAGCAGGTGCGACACATAGCCGCGAAAACCGCCTGCCCATTGCAGCATCCATTCGCCGCGATAGACCACGCTGCGGCCGGCCAGGGCCACACAGGGCTGGCGAAGCTCCGGCCAGGGCCCAGCCGGCAGCGCCAGCCGCGGTTGTGTCACCTCGGCCCACAGCGCCCTGGGCAGCAGGTCGCGGCCATCATGCACCAGCGCGCGGGCGAGCCTGGCCAACTCGGTAACCGAGCCGCACACCGCGCTGGCCGGCGCCACGGCCTCGAAGTCGAAATCATCGACCAGGACCGGATCGGTTAAGCCGTTGGGCCCGTAGCCCAGGGCACGGTCGGCGTGGATAAACGCTTCCAGCCTCGTCAGCGGTGTGATGCCCAGCGGCGACAGCAGATGCTGCATCGCCTCGTGCCAGTCGATGCCGGTGGCCTTGAAGACCTCACCAAGGATGGTGAAGTGCAGGTTCTGGTAATGATGGTCGTTTCGAAAGCCGCGGCAGCAGTCGAAGTGCGGCAGGCGCTCGAGCAGCGCCGCAGGGCTCGTCGGCCCCTGCCACCAGGTCCAGTCGCCCGAGGGCAGGCCCGTTCGATGCAGCAGGCAGTCGCGCACATCGGCCCGCTCGGTGGCCACATCGTCACCGAACCGCAGTCCGGACACGAACTGCGACACGGGCTGGTCCCATCGCAGCTTCCCCTCGGCGATGCGCTGGGCCAGGGCCAGGGCGGTCAGCGGCTTGGAGATCGAATACCACCGTGAGGGTGTGTCCACCGTCATCGGCAGGCGGTGAGCGCTATCGCGAAAACCCTGGGCCGCCGTGTGGGCTACCTCACCATCGACCACCACGGCGGCGGCCACGGCGGGCACGCGGTGCTGCCCGGCCACGGTTGCGAGCAGCTCATCCACTTCCGCAAAACGGTCCATGCGCTCGCTCCGGCGCCGACGGCGCCAACCACGTGGGGGCATGGGGGCCAGGCGCGTGCTGACAGTCCTGGCCTGAGTGTACGTCACCAATCGCCCGCCGCGGGCACCGCCACCACCTCACAGCCCCGCCAGTTCGATCAGCTTTTGCGTCGCCGTTTCCCTGAAGTCGGCGGTCTGGAACTTCTCCGTCACGCGTGCCAGGGCCTCGACCTGGGCGCAGCGGGCGGCGGGGCGGCTCACCAGCGGCTCCAGCGCCCCGGTCAGCGCTGCGGGGCCGCCGAAGTAGGGCACCAGTTCCTCGATCGCCCGCGGGCCATCCATCTCCGCCACGAGGTTGGGCAGGGTGAAGGTGCGGGTGCGAACGATCCAGCGGCCCACCACGTGCCACTGGAGCCGGCTCATGCGGTACATTGCCACCATCGGCCGCTGATGCAGCGCCACGTGCAGTGTGGCCGTGCCGCTGGTCACCACTGCCAGGTCGCACCAGTGCAGCACCTCCGGCAGGCGGGCCGCCCGCATGGCGATCGTGCCGGGGATGATCGTGTCGCCGTCGCGCTGGCGGATCATCGGTTCCAGCCGCGCGGCCAGGGCATCGCTGAAGGCCGCCACCGTGGCCACCAGCGAGGGATGCCGCGCCTGTAGCCTCGTAAAGGCATCGAGCATGGTCGGGGCGTTGCGGTCGATCTCCTTGGGCCGCGAGCCCGGCAGAATTGCCAGCTTCACCTCCCCCTGCGGGAGCGCGGCGACGATCTGCTCATCCGGCGCCGGGAAGTAGCCCGGCGCAGCGGCGGGGTGGCCGACGAACGTGGCCGCGATGCCGCGCTGCTCGAACCATGGCTTCTCGAACGGCAGCAGGCACAGGGCATGATCGCTCAGCCGCCGCATCCGCCGCGCCCGCCACGGCGCCCAAGCCCATAGCTGCGGCGCCACCAGGTGGATGATCTTCGCCTCCGGCCGCGCCCGCCGCACCGCCGCGCAGATCGACCAGTTGGCACCCGGGCTGTCGATGGGCACCAGCGCGGCGATGTCGTGCTCGCTCAGCCACTGCTTCAGCCGCCGCAATCGCCGCAGGTGCAGGCGCACCTGGGAGATGCCCGGCAGGAGCATGACGGCGTGCTCGGTGGTGTTGTCGATCAGTTCGACGCCCGCGGCGGCCATGCGGGGCCCCCCGAGCCCACAGATTGACACATCGGGATGCAATTCGCGCAGCCGCGCGGCCACCGCTGCCCCCAGTTCATCGCCGCTGGGCTCGAAGGCGGTCATCAGGATGCGCCGGCTGGGCGTTTCCATCGCATCAGTGTACGGCCTTGCCGTGCGGGGGCACCGCCGCGGCGGTGGCGGTCGCTCAGAAGGCCACTCCCCTGAGCACATGGCCGCGGCCCGCGGCGGGGCTGTCGCCGAGCGCTTCCAAGTCCGCAAGCAATTGCCCGATGGTGCGGCCGAGCACGGGGTGGACCCATTCGGCGGCGATGTCGGCCAGTGGCCGAAGCACGAACCAACGTTCGGCCAGCCGCGGGTGGGGCACCCGCAGGCCGGGCATGTCGATGACCGCATCGCCGTAGAGCAGCAGGTCCAGATCGAGCTCCCGCGGGCCCCAGCGCCGGCGCTTTTCCGCCGATGGCCGGCCGGCGTCGGTCTCAATGCAGCGCATGGCCGCGAGGAGTGCCGGCGGATCGAGTTCGGTCTGCAAGTGCAGTGCAGCGTTGAAGTAAGGCGACTGATCCACCGGCCCCACCGGCGGGGTCTGGTACACGCGGCTGCGGGCGATCAGGTGCGTGGTGGCGAGTTGGCCCAGCGCCGTCGCCGCCGTGCGAAGGTGGACGGCTCGGTCGCCGACGTTGCTGCCCAGCCCGATGAAGGCGTCCGCGGGAGGCATCAGAGAAAGGCTCCAGATCGCGGCCCGGTCTGCCACGACACGCACGCGCGGCGGGCTGTAAGCCCACCCGTGCCCAGCGGCAGGTCTCTGGGTTGTCCGGGCGCCACGTCACCCGCTAACATTACCGTTGGCTCCTCAAAGCGGATGCGCCCAAGTGATTGCCAGCCCCACCCGATGCGGTGGCAGGCCGACCGGGTTAAGGTCGGCCGGTGGTGCCGGCCCCAAGGGAGCCCGGTCCAAGCCAACCCGAGCCTGAGAAAGGATATCGCCTTGACCACCTCGGCACTCCCAGCGACCCCGATCGACCTCGATGCGGCCAACCGGCAACTCGCCGACGCCGATGCCCAGCGCATCATCCGCTGGGCGCGCGAGACCTTCGGCGAGGGCCTGGCGATGACCTCCAGCTTCGGCGCCCAGGCCGCGGTCATGCTCCACCTGGTCACGCGGATCGTACCCGACATCCCGGTGATCTTCATCGACACCGGCTACCTGTTTGCCGAGACCTACCACTTCGCCGAGCAACTGCGCCGGCGCCTGAACCTGAATCTGCACATCTACCAGCCCGAGATGAGCCCGGCGCGGATGGAGGCGGTGTACGGCCGGCTCTGGGAAAAGGGCCTGGAAGGGCTCAACCGCTATGACCAGATCCGCAAGGTCGAGCCCATGCAGCGTGCCCTGCGCGAGTTGAACGTCACCGCCTGGCTGGCGGGTGTGCGTGGCGATCAGACCGAGCACCGCGCTGCTTTGCGCATCGTTGAAAAAAGCACGGAGGTCTACAAGGTCCATCCCATCCTGAGCTGGCACCGCCAGGACGTCGACCGCTACATCAAGGACCACGATCTGCCCCTGCATCCGCTGGTGGCCAAGGGGTACACCTCGATCGGCGACCGCCACTCGACGCGACCGGTGAAGACCGGCGAAGATGAACGCGCCGGCCGCTTCCGCGGCCTCAAGACCGAGTGCGGCCTGCACCTGCCCCAGACCGTCGAAGAAGCCCAGAGCCGCGACGGCAGCGGTCTGTAATGCCTGGTCTGAAAATCGCCCGGAAGACCTCGCTCTACCCACCCTACAGCATTCCTCGCCGAGGGGTTGTCGGCGTGGGCGGGTGGCGGTAGGATAGGGTTGCTTGACAGGTGCTCCCTGCCGCGCCGGCCTTGGGCCGGGGTGGCGGGGGGTGAAAAGGGAAGTGAGGTGACCGGACCTTCGGGGCCGGGATTCCTCCGCGGACGCGCCGCCGTGATGGGTGCTCGCCATCGAGGTGAGCGGCGCTGCCCACCATTGCCACTGCCGGTCCCGACACGGGCCGGTGGGAAGGCGGGCAGCGGCCGGACGAACACCCAGAGCCGGAAGACCTGCCTGTCGGGTGCGAACGTGTGTCCTCGCGGTTGACAGGGACACCGGCCCGGCACTGTCTGCCTGCCCCGGACAGATTTCAAGCCGCTCGGTGCTCCGCCGCGGGTGACCCTTGTTGTCTCATGCAATACAGGGCAGCGCCCCGCGCGAAACGGGGTGAGCACAGGAGCATCGCTTATGCAATCGTGGAACGTTTCTCGAGGCTGTCGCTGCGCGCCGGGTTGGGCCCTGATGCTGATGGCGGCCGTACTGCCGGCCGCGCCCGCAGCCGAGGCGGTTGTCCTGCCCGACCCGCTCGAGGTCGGAACCGGGCCGGACCGGGCCGAGCTTTACATCGAGTTCAAGGATGGGGCGATCTTTCTGTTTGATGTCGGGTTTTCAGAGCAGGTGACGGGGCTGGAACTGCTTCAGATCGTTGAAGCGGAGACGCCGCTGGAACTGGTTCTTGAGGATTTCGGCTTTGGTCAGTTTGTGGATGGGATGCGTTTCGGTGGGCACGAGAACATCGGCTTCGGTGGGGGTGAGGACTGGTGGCATTACTGGGTTCGCGAACCGGGCGAGACGGACTGGCATTCTCCCCCGTTCGGCGCTGCGGATCGGACCGTGAACGATGGGGCCGCCGATGGCTGGATCTATGGCCGTGCCGGCGAACCGATCTCCGAGTCGGCCATCCCCGAACCGGCCACTGCCCTGCTGGTGGGTGTGGGCGCAACGGTGTTGCTGGTGCGCCGCCGCCGCGACGGGGCGACGGGGCCGTCACGGCGCAGAGCGGGACAAGGCCAGGCAGGCTGGTGACTCACCAGAGTGGAGGATGAACCATGAACCGCAGTAATAGCCTCATGATGTCCGCCGCGGCGATCCTCACCGGCGCCGGGATGATTACTGTCCCGGCGCCGGGGGCCTTCGCCGCGGGTTTCGATCCGCTCGACTTCGCCGTCGAGGTGGTCGAGTATGTGCCGGGCGACGGTGTGGGCTTCGATATCATCAGCGGTCAGCCGTTCGACAACCCGCAGGTTGCACTGGGGCCGCCCACGGTGGACACCACGGGCACCGGCTTCGAGATACCCGCCGACCAGGCGGTGCCCGTGGTGCCGGTTTACCCGGCGTTCCGCGCCCACGAACTGGTCACCATTGGCGACGGCGGCTGGCTGACGTTGCGTTTCGGCCGGCCGGTCTACAACGACCCTTTCAACCCCTACGGCATCGACTTCATCATCTTCGGCAACGCAGCCCAGCAGATCGATGGCTTCCACGTCTGGAACAACGGCGACCCGAATCAGACCACCGTCGGCTCGGGTGCGATCACCGATCGCGGACGGGTGTCGGTCAGCCAGGATGGTGACACCTGGTACACGTTCACCGATGGCCCGTTCGCTGATGACTTCGCCCCGACGCTGGGGCGGGCATTTGACCCCGACAACCCCTACCGGCCCGACTCGGACTGGGACTGGAACCACTGGTGGGGCGGGCCGGCCGACCCAGGTGTGCCCCTGCCGCCCGGCGGAGAATTCGCTGACAAGGCCGGCCTGACGGTGGCCGAGTATGCCCAGAGCTACCGCGACCCGGTCACGGGGCAGGTCTCGGCCGGCGGCACGGGCTTCGACCTGTCGTGGCTGGAGGTGGAAGGCGGGCTGGAGTGGATTCAGTACGTGCGGATCGAGCCGGCGGTGCAAGGGGCGAGGCCGGACATCGATGCGGTCTCGATCGTCCGGCCGCGCATCCCCGGTGATGCCAACCTCGATGGCCACGTGGACCTGCGCGATGCATCCATCCTGCTGGCCCACTGGGGACAGACCGATGTCACCTGGGTCCAGGGCGACTTCACCGGCGATGGCGGCGTCGGCCCGGCCGACCTGGCGCTTCTGCTGGAAAACTGGAGCGGTCCCGCCCCGGCTCCCACGGCGATGTTCGATGCACTGGTGGTACCCGAGCCATCCGCATGGTGGCTGCTGGCCGCGGGTGCCGGCGGCTGCCTGCTGCGCCGCCGGCGCGGCGGGATCTCACTGCCCGTTCCCTCGGGGAGGCAACCATGTTCTTTCGCACACCCATAGCCATGAAACGCCCCCCGAACGGTGCCGGCTCCTGCCCCCCTCTCCCACCGGGAGAGGGGCCGGGGGTGAAGGAGGGTTCGGACAGGCCGCCGCGATTCTGCCCTCACCCCACTCCTCTCCCGGAGGGAGCGGGGGCCGGAGGGAGCCGGAGCCTCAGCCACGGGCAAACCCCGGTGTACCCGCCGGCCCAGCGCATCGGTTTTACGCTGATCGAACTGCTGGTGGTGGTCTCGATCATCGCAGTGCTGCTGGCGCTGCTGCTGCCGGCGCTTGCGGCGGTGCGCGGCGAAGGCTCGGCCGCGGTGTGCATGAGCAACGTCCGGCAGATGGCCACCGCCGCGCATGGCTACGCCGCTGACCATGGCGGCTACTACCCCCCTTCCTACTACACCCGCCAGGAAGGCGGCCGGATGGTCAGCTACAACTGGGACTTCACCACCTGGCGCGACTGGTCCAACCCCGGCAGCGGCATCGAGGTCGGCGGCGGCCTGCTGTGGCGCGGCCGGGAAGTGAGCGAAATCCAGCAATGCCCGGCCTTCGACGGGGCCAGCAACACACCGGCCGACCCCCACACCGGCTACAACTACAACACCAGCTACATCGGCCGCGACGAGTCGCGCCGGCCCGCCGGCGCGGTGCCGCCGGGCTGGTTCCCACCCCCAGCGCGGCTGGCGGCGGTGTCGCGCCCGGCCCGGACGGCGCTGTTCGGCGATGGCGAGTACGCCGCCGGCGCCAACAAGTTCATGCGCGCCCCCTGGCCCAGCGCCAGCGACGGCTTCACCCACCGCCACGCCGGCACACAGGGCTACCGCCACCGCGGCCGCACCACCGTGGCCTTCGCCGACGGCCACGCCCGCGGCTGGTCAAAGCGCCACACGCAGACGCTGGCGGCAGTGCAGGACCAGATCGCCGACGGCACGGGCTTCCTTTCACCGGACAACAGCCTCTACGACCTGGACTGAACCGCCGCGGCCTGATTGATGGACTGCACAGGCCAACCGTGAGCATCGTTCCCCATCCGTCATCCCACGATCGCGTGCATCTGCGGGGCCAACCCATCCATATTGCAGAGGAGGATCACCGAAGACGTCTGTGGTTGCGGGGAACCGTTCGCAGTCGGTTGTGACGTGAGGGGGTCACTCGCCGGGGTCGAGGACGGCCATGAAGGCTTCCTGGGGGATGTCCACCGTGCCGATGCGCTTCATCCGGCGCTTGCCTTCCTTCTGCTTCTCCAGCAGCTTCCGCTTGCGGGTGACGTCGCCGCCGTAGCACTTGGCGGTAACGTTCTTTCGCATGGCGCGGATCGACTCGCGGGCGATGATCCGGCCCCCGATCGCGGCCTGGAGGGGGATTTCGAACATGTGGCGATCGATCTCCTTCTTCAGCCGCCCGAGCAGTGCCCGGCCGCGCTGCTCGGCCTTGTCGCGGTGGACGATGGTGCTCAGGGCATCCACGGGCTGGCCGTTGATCAGGATGTCCATGCGCGCCAGGTTGTCGGCCCGGAAGCCCTTGAGCGTGTAGTCCATCGTGCCGTAGCCGCGGGTGATGCTCTTGAGCTTGTCGTAGAAGTCGTAGATGATCTCGCTCAATGGCAGCTCGTAATCGAGAATCTGCCGCGTTTCGGAGAGGTACTGCTGGCGCTTGTAGACGCCGCGGCGGGACTCGCACAGCCGCATGATCTCGCCGATGCCATCGTTGGGCGTGATGATCTCGACATCCACGATCGGCTCGCGGATCTCGCGCACGCGCGACATGTCCGGCAGGTCGGCGGGGTTGGTGATCTCGACCACCTCGCCGGTGTTGAGCAGCACCTGGAAGGTGACGGTCGGGGCGGTCTGCACCAGGCTGACGCCGCTTTCGCGCTCCAGCCGCTCCTGGATGATCTCCATGTGCAGCATGCCCAGGAAGCCGCAGCGGAAGCCGAAGCCAAGCGCATCGGAGTGCTGGGGCTGGAAGGTGAAGCTGGCATCGTTGAGGTGCAGCCGCTCGACGGCGTCGCGCAGCGCCTCGAACTGCGTCTCGCCGGCGGGGTAGAAGTCGCAGAACACCATCTGCTGCGGCTCGCGGTAGCCCGGCAGCGGCTCGGGGGCGGGCCGGGCATCGAGCGTGACGGTGTCGCCGATGTTGACATCCTCCAGGCTCTTGATCGCCGCGACCATGTAGCCGACCTCGCCGGCCTCGATCGGCTCCTTGAACGGGGTCATGCGCGGGGTGAACTTGCCCAGTTCGGTGATGTTGTAGGTCCGCCCCGCCCGCATCATGCGGATGCGGTCGCCGACCTTCAGACGGCCGTTGAACAGTCGCAGGTAGGTGATCACGCCGCGGTAGTCATCGTATTCGCTGTCGAAGACCAGCGCCTGAGTGGGCTTTGCGGCATCGCCGGCGGGGCCGGGCAGGCGGTCGCAGATGGCATCGAGCAGTTCGACGATGCCCTGTCCGGTCTTGGCCGAGCAGAAGATGCAATCATCGGCCCCCAGGCCCAGCACGCTCTCGATCTCCATGGCCACATCCTCGGGCCGGGCCGAGGGCAGGTCGATCTTGTTGACCACCGGGATGATCTCCAGCCCCGCCTCGACGGCCAGGTAGGCGTTGGCCACGGTCTGGGCCTCGACCCCCTGCGTGGCATCGACCACCAGGATCGCCCCCTCGCAGGCGGTCAGGGCGCGGCTGACCTCGTAGTGAAAGTCCACGTGGCCGGGCGTGTCGATGAAGTTCAGCTCGTAGCGCCCGCCGGTCGCCGAGTGGGCATAATCGACGCTGACGGCCGAGCTCTTGATGGTGATGCCGCGCTCGCGCTCCAGGTCCATCTCATCGAGCACCTGGTCCCGCATCTCGCGCTCGGAGATGGCGCCGGTGTGCTGAAGCATCCGGTCGGCGAGGGTGCTCTTGCCGTGGTCGATGTGGGCGATAATGCAGAAGTTTCGTATTTCCATGCGGTTACAATCACAACTCGCGGCCGGGCCCCCTCGCGGGGCGGACCGGGGCGGTGCCGCCGGGGGCGGGTGGGGCAGGTGGGACCAGAGATTATACGGGGATGGCCGCGAGCCCGGGGGCAGCAGCAAGCGGGCATAAGGCAGCGGGGTGTGCCGAAAACCCCCGCCCCCTTCAAGCCCCCAGCAGACCACCCATAGCCTGTCGAAGGGGCATGAGAGGACGTCGGCTTGCCCCCGACATTTCCGTTGAGCGTCCACACACAGATTCTTCGCGTGGTTGACGGGGTTGGAGCGGGGCCTTAGCATGATCCGATAGCAATCGGGGGGCCGCCAGGAGGGGTCCCGTGTGTGCCCTCCCGGGCGCCTTGGGGATGCCTATCGGGGGCGCCTGATTGCTCCGGTGGCCCGTAGTTCAATTGGCAGAACGCCTGACTCTGGATCAGGAGGTTCCAGGTTCGACCCCTGGCGGGCCAGCTTACCCCCCCCCAACGCCCCACTGCGGTTCGCCGCGGCGGGGCGTTCTTCATGGAGCATCGGCCTCGAATCACCGCAGCGGCCTGCACGCAGCGGGAGGGATGGATGATGGCCCGCGCGCCGTGCCCGTCACCCCGGTAAGACCCATTCGATGCGGCCTCAGCCAGGGTCGGTCTTGCCCATCAGCCGGAGGGCTTCATCGAGGTCTTTGTCGCCGCGGCCGGAGAGGTTGATGACGATGGCCTGCTCGCGGTCGAGCGCGGGGGCGACGGCGATGGCGTGGGCCAGGGCGTGGGCCGATTCGAGCGCCGGCAGGATGCCCTCGAGGCGCATCAGCAGAGCAAAGGCATCGAGGGCCGCCGAATCGGTCACCGTGGTGTAACGCACCCGCCCGCTGTCGTGCCAGTAGCTGTGCTCGGGGCCGACGCCGGGGTAGTCCAGCCCCGCCGAGATCGAGTGCACCGGTGAGGTTTGACCCTCTTCATCCTGGAGCACGTAGCTGAGCGAACCGTGCAGCACGCCGGGGGAGCCGTAGGTCAGCGGCGCTGCGTGGTCGCCCGCCCCCTCGCCCCGCCCGCCGGCCTCGACGCCGATCATCTTCACCGCCTCATCCGCGATGAACGGGTAGAAGATGCCCGCGGCGTTGGACCCGCCGCCGACGCAGGCGATGATCGACTGCGGCAGCCGGCCGATCTGGGCCAGGCACTGGCGGCGGCACTCGCGGCCGATGACGGCCTGGAAATCGCGCACGATCATGGGGAAGGGGTGGGGCCCCACGACCGAGCCGATGATGTAGTGGGTGTGATCGCTGCTCTCCATCCAGTCGCGCATGGCGGCGTTGGTGGCATCCTTGAGTGTGCGGGAGCCGGATTCGACGCGGATGACGTTGGCCCCGAGCAGTTCCATGCGCTTGACGTTGGGCGCCTGCCGTCGCACATCCTCGCTGCCCATGAACACGTCGCATTGCAGGCCGAACACCGCCGCGGCGGTGGCGGTCGCCACGCCGTGCTGGCCGGCGCCGGTCTCGGCGATGACCCGGCGCTTGCCCATTCGCAGCGTGAGCAGGACCTGACCGAGGGCGTTGTTGATCTTGTGGGCGCCGGTGTGGGCGAGGTCCTCGCGCTTGAGGTAGATGCGTGCCCCGCCGAGATGCTCGCTCAGCCGCCGGGCCAGGTACAGGGGTGTGGGCCGGCCCACGTAGTGGGCGAGCAGATCATCGAACTGGGCCAGAAATTCGCCATCCTCGCGGGCGCGGGCGTACTCGCGGGCAAGTTGCTCGACGGCGGCATGGAGCGTTTCAGGGATGAACTGTCCACCGAACGGGCCGAAGTGGCCGCGGTCATCGGGCAGGGCGGGCGGTGTCGGGGCGATGGTCATGGCGGGTGGTCCGGTGGCCTGGTCGGGAATGCGGCCGCTGTCGCGGCGCGGGGGTGGATTGTAGCGGGTCGATGGGCACGGCCGGACCGCGGCGGTACCGACCCGCGGTGGGCAGGATCGTCCGCGACCCGGTGACCGGTCGCCCGGTGTCGCGGAGCCATTCCGGGGCCGTTGTGGGAGGCTCACGTCTTATGGATGGTGACGGTGAGTTTGCGGCTGGCGAACTGCTGCTTGTAGAGCTCGGCCCGCTCGCGGTGAGTGGTCAACAGCAGGGACCTGCCGCGGAAATGGGCCTCAAGGGTGCGCCGGATGGCCTCCGGGCGCTTCAGGGGGGTGAGCATCTGGACGGTTTCGATGACGTAGTGGATCTCGTTCACATCATCGTTGTGGAGGATAACCTGCCATGGCGGCAGCCTGTCGGTGGCCGGGCGTGCCGGCTTGGGGCGCGACCGGGTACCGGTGGCGGCATCGGTGGCGTTCCCCTCATCTGGTCGGGACTCAGCGGGGGGTCGCACGGCGGTGCTGTCATCGGGGTGGGGAAGCGATTCAGGCGCCACGTTCGCACTCTCCTTACACGTTCGCACTCTCCTTAAGGGATTGCGGCATTGTAAATGCAGCATAGACCCGCCCCGGCACCCGGACAAGCGACAGGGGGAAAAGCCGTGGCGCCGCTGGGTCGGCGTATCTTGGGCTAAATGCCGTTGGCGTCCATCCCTGGCGCTGGTGGCCAGGCCTCACGTGGCACCCGGCGGGGCCTCGACGTTCAGTACCACCCCTGCTGCTGCGGCCACATCGCCCGGACCTGTTCGATCTGCTCGGCGGTGCGTTCATCGAGGCCGCGGCCGTTGGAAGCCCCCACGTTGGCCTCGAGTTGCTCGATCGTGCGGGCGCCTGGGATCAGGCACGAGATGGCCGCGGGCGTGAGGGCGAAGTGCATGGCCATGCGTGCCATGCCGTCGGGGTAAACCGCGGCGATGGGCTTGAGTTGCTCGGCCAACTCGATCCGCCGCGCCGCCTTCTCCTGCCCGGCCAGCAGGGCCCGGTGGCCCTCGGGCACGGGGCGGCCCGCCTCGAACTTTCCGCTGAGTACGCCCTGGGCCAGGGGCAGTCGGCCCATCAGGCCCACGCCCGCTTTCGCCGCCAGGTCGAACAGCCGCTCGCGAGCCTGCACATGGAGGATGTTGTAGGTGATCTGGAGCACATCCACCGCCCCCTGCTCGATCAGCCAGACCGCATCCTCAGCGCTGTTGACCGCCACACCGATCAGGCGGATGTCGCCCCTTCGCTTCAGCCGCGCCATGCCCTCCCGCCAGTCGAAGCGCTGCATGTCCTGTCGGGAGGGACTGTGGAGCTTGTAGATGTCGATGCGGTCGCGGCCGAGGCGCTGGAGGCTGGCCTCGGCGGCCTGTTGGAGCCGCGCGGAAGAGAAGTCCGGCTCGCGGCCCGGCCCCGGCCGCGAGACCTTGGTCGCCACGAGCACCTTATCATGCCCGCGAAGGGCCTTGCCCAGCACCGATTCACTGGCACCCCAGTTGTACGATTCGGAGCTGTCGAAGACGTTCACACCCCGTTCGACGGCGCGGCGGACCAGCGCCACCCAATGCTCCGGCGGCGGGCCGGGCTCGCCCAGGCGGTTGCAGCCCATGCCGATCTCAGAAACGAGCAAGCCCGTTGCACCCAACGGCCGCTGATGCATCTGCAACGCTCCGCCATCACGGCTCGAAGGTGATCTTGTCGAACAGGCCCAGCCGCGGCACGGTCACACCGTAGCGCACGCCCTGCTCATCGGCGATGCGCCGCACTTCGAGGGCCTCATCCTGCATGGCCGATCGCGCGCGTGAGAACGCCAGGTCGCCCACGCGCACCGCCAGGCTCACGTGCCGAAGCGGCGGCGGCTCGTAGAAGGCGCGGCCGTCCTGCCCGGCGAAGTTGACCAGGTGGACCACCAGCCTGTCACTGTCCCCCTGGCGCCGCAGCACCACCTCGACCCGCGGGCCGGCATCGGTCCAGATGCGCGGTCCCTGGCCGCGATGGCGCCGAACCAGGCCCGCCAGGAGCTGACCGTACTCGGGCAGGCAGAGATGATGGAAGTGACGGTCCGGCTGCCAAGGGACGTGAACGCTCACGCCCTGGCCCCACTGCCGCTCGATCAGTCCGGGCCAGTCGGTAACGTGGTCCCAGTAGCACTTTTCCGGTGGTCCAAAGCGATGCGGTGGAATCATCCGCATCACCGGATCGGCGTCCTCGGGCATCCCCACGTGCACATAGGGGCCGAGCAGGGCCATGAGCTGGCTGTCATCGAAGCAGCCCAGCCGGGCGCGTTCGGCTTCATCGGGCACCAGGTAGGCCCCGCGCATGTCACTGACGGTGCGAAGCGCCTGCTCCATGCCCAGGCAGCCCAGCAGCGGCGCCGGCCGCGCCCGGCCCTGCTCATCGTAGCAGCCGGTCTCGAAGCCGGCGATCAGCCGGCGGCCGGCGTCGACGAACTCATCCAGCCACCGCCCCTCCTGGTCGCCCAGGCACGGCAGGTGCGGCAGAATCATGAGCTGGTAGCTCTGCAACCGCTGCTGCTTGGCCAGTTCCGGCAGGTCGCTCTCGGCAATGACATCGAACGGCTCATGCGACTGCACCAGTGCCCGGTACCAGCCTCGGAAGGCATCCTGCGTGGCCGCGTGGCGGTCGGCACCGGGGTAACAGGTGCTGCTGCGGTCGGGCCGGATCAGCGCTGTGGTGGCGCAGGGACGAAGGTCGGCGTAGTCGGCGGCCTCGCGCTGATGGAACTGGCATATCTGCCGCGCAATGGCGTGGTTTCGGCGATCCCACTGCCGCGTGGTGCCCAGCACGTAGAGGTAGGGGTTGGCGCCGTGGGCCAGTATCTGCGCCAGGCGAAGGCCGATGTAATGCGGCTGCTCGGCGGCGAAACGGTAAGGAATGTCCAGAAACAGCACGCTGTTGATGGCCACCGGCACCTGCGGGTGGGCGCCCTGTGACTGCTTGATGCGCTCACCGGTGTGGTGGGCCCAGTAGGGCAGCGGCCGGTCGATGGCGTTGTTGATCTCGTGCAGGATGACATCGCCCACGCCCGCATGGGCAAAAAGCACCAGCGGCACATCGGGCCGCCGCTGGTGGATGAAGTCCTTCATCCTCGCGGCCAGGTCGCGGGCGGTGGCCTCCTTGAACTTCTGGTAGGCGCCCCAGGCCGGGTCGGTCCGGTCCTCGCGCAGTGGCAGGGCCATACCGCTGCTCTCACGAAACGCGCGTCGGCAGTAGAAGCACTGGCAGACGCCGTGGTCGTTTCCGCTGTAGTCGCGCTGCGCGAAGCCGAACATGTTGAAAAACAGCCCGTCGATGGGGTAGTTGTCCAGAATTTCGGCCAGAATCTCGAAGCTGCAGAACTGGTTGTACGGGCCGCTGGGGCAGGCGCTGTAAAGCCCGTTGTATACCTGAGGCCGACCATCGGCGCGCAGGAAGAACCAGTCGGGATGGGCATCGTAGACATGGCGGTGCTGCTTGCTGAAGTCCAGCCGCGAGATCACCCGCACCCCGCGGGCGTGCGCGGCCTCGACCGCATCCCGGATCAGGTCGCCGCTGGCCCGCTCGGCCAGCCAGGGACTGGGGTGCTGATACTCCAGCCGGCTGGGATAGAACGAGACGATGCCGCCGGTGTTGAGAAGCCACGTGTCGGCGTGCATGGCCTGGATGTCATCCAGTGTCTTCTCGACGTCGAGGGTGGCATCGACCTCGCGCAGGTTGGTCTGGAAGATACGAAACGGCTTGTGCCACCATTGCTCCATGGGCGCGCTCCTCACTGGAAGCCAACGGGTCACTGCCCAGCCTACCCGAATCCATCACCCACGGCACGCGTGCAATGCGTATCGCCAGGGGGCGATTTCATTGCCATCACCGATCGGGCTTAACCGCCGCGGTAGGCAAGACCCCGTAGGGTGGGTAGAGCGAGGCTTGGCGAGCGAAACCCACCACTCCCCGCTGCGAGCACGGCTTGCCACCCGATCTCCGCAAAACCACCACGCATTGCAGGGGGATGGCTCAACCCCTCATCCCGCATACCTGACCCTGTGGAAGGACTCGGCGCCTGGCGCAATCGCCACGGCTTATCGGTGGGTTTCGCTCGCAAAGCCTCGCTCTACCCACCCTACGGTCTACGGCATGCTCCCTTGTTGTCAGGGCAGGCTGCAAGCCTGCACCACAACCGGCCGTCATCTGTTCAGAACGCGAGCTGAAACTGCGTTCGCACGACCACCTGGCCGCGCTCACCGGCGCGGTCCTCACGCCAGCCCAGGCCGGGCGAGGCCCAGGTCGGGCCGATGCCGTTGAAGGCGTAGCCCACATCCGTGGTCCACTTGAGGTTGTGCTGGTTGAAGAACACGTTCACACCGGCGCTGAGCACGCTCAGGTCCGGCTCATCGTTGTTGACGTGGCCCCATTCGTAGCGGCCGATCAGTTCGACCATCTCGGTGATGAAGTAGCCGCCCTGGGCCACCACACCATACTGATCGCTGCCGCCCCCGCCACGCTCACGGGTGTGGCTGCCGACCACCGCGCCGAACAGGCTCCAGCGGTCGCCCTTGGCCAGGGCATCGACCGTCCAGCGGGCGTTGTGCTCGACCGGCTCCGCAGTGCCGCTGGCACTGGCCTGAAAGTGACCGGCGCCGCCGAGCACCACGGTGGTGTCTGTGCCGGGAAAGCCGACGTAGTGGATGTAGTCGCCCCACCCGCCGGCGAGTTTGACCTCGGAGCGGCCGGTGAAGGCGTACTCGGCGTTGTCGCTGTCCCATCGGGTGTTCATCCGCCGCGCGCCATCGCTGAAGGCCAACCGCAATCGCCATACATCGTCCTGGTAGGTTCCCATCACCCCCTGCGAATAGGCCACGGCCATCGACTGCGACACCAGCGAGCGATCGACCAATTGCTGGCGGATTTCAGAGACGAGGTACTCGTAGTTGAACGGCAGCTTGAACTGACCGGCGGTGATCGAGAATCCCCCGCCCAGGTCCTTGCGAACCCAGCTATCCAGAAGCAGCAGGTTGCCCTGGTTGTTGATCTTGACGATGAACAGATACTGCCACGAGGGGTCGATCACGTGACCGGCGAAGCTGAACCGCGAGCTGGTCATGTCGAACCCGCCGCGCGAGCCGTCCACACCGTCGGGGGCGTTGTTCATGCGGCTGAAGGTGTAGCGCGGCTTGATCACACCGCCGATGCGCAGGTGGAAATCATCCTCGCGACCGCCGATGAAGAACCCGCCGCGATACCCCGCCACGGGCCCGGCATCGAGCGTGTCGCGTGTGGCGGCATCGTCCATGGCATCGGCGACGATCTGGCGCACCTCCTCGCGCCGGCTCTCGGCCATCCAGGCCTCCTCGCGCTGCCCGCGCAGCTCGCGCATCTCCTCACGAAGCTGCTGAACCTCCCGTCGCAGCGCCTCGACGTCACCCTCCTGCCCGGCCGTCGCGACCGCAGGATACACAAGAGCGACAGAGCCGATAGCCAACAGCAAGCACCAAGCGGTCAGGTGGACTGGGGCCAGGATGCGGGCGATCAGACTCGGGTGACGATGGCTCGCCACCCGTGGACGGGGCTGCGGTGACATCAGGGCTCCTTTTTTTAGGGTAGGGGGGAACCGCACACAATAGTGGATGACCTGAATATCGTCAAATCCCCATACAGGCCATCCCCTTTCCCGCAGCCGCTCAACTCCCCCCTGCCTCGGGGCGCCACGGGTGATATGACCTCCAGTGCCTCCTTGTGCTCCAGTGACTCTGAGACCTTTGGCAAGTGCCCTGCCTGGCACGCAGCCAATGGCATCCGATGCTTCCCGCCCCAGCCGACCCGGCATTCGCGGCACAGCCGCATCCGCACCGTCCGCGTTCCGCAGCTCGGCGTGGCATGTAATCAAGTATCTGCAAAAACCGTTGTTATGCGCATGTGCCGGCTCCTTTGATCGCCCAGCACCTGCACCCTGGGCCACACGATGGAACCCGGCTCTGCCCCCCAACCCTGATCCGGTAACATGTCTGCCCTGCAACGCATCGCTCGACACACCCATTCGGCCCGGAGCCGCCCATGCCGTGGGAAGCCTGGTTCACACTCGCCCTCATCGCCCTTGCCCTGCTGGCCATGGTGCGCAACTGGGCCGGGCCGGACCTGGTGTTGCTCGGCACCCTGGCGGCGGTCACCGCCGTCGGGGCGGTCTTCAGTTCACCGCGGCTGCCCTCGCCGCCGGAGATGGTCGCCGGCTTCGGCCATCCCGCGCCGATCACCGTGGGGGTGCTGTTCATCGTTGTGGAAGGGCTGATCCGCACGGGCGCGATGATGCGGATCAGCGCGCCGCTGATGGGCCTGCCACGCTCGGCCCGCGAGGGTCAGTTGCGGCTGATGCCGCCCGTGGCCGGCCTGAGCGCCTTTCTCAACAACACGCCCGTGGTGGCCATGTTCATGCCCGTGGTCGATGACTGGTGCCGCAAGAGCGGCATCGCCGCCAGCAAGCTCATGATCCCGCTCAGCTATGCCTCGATCCTGGGCGGCACCTGCACCCTCATCGGCACCAGCACCAACCTCATCATCGCCGGCCTGGTGCTCACCCAGCCCCAACTGCCGGAGTTGCGGCTGTTCGACATCGCCTGGCTGGGCCTGCCCTGCGCGGTGGTGGGCATCGGGTTCATCATCCTGCTGGGCCCGCGACTGCTGCCCGACCGCAGCCGCGGGATCGACGCCGCCGCCGACCCGCGCCAATACACCGTCGAGATGATCGTCGAGCCCGACGGCCCCCTTGTGGGCAAGACCATCGAGCAGGCGGGCCTGCGGCACCTCCAGGGGCTGTACCTGGCCGAGATCGACCGCGATGGGCAGATCATCGCCGCCGTCGGCCCCCAACAGCGCCTCGCCGCGGGTGACCGGCTGGTGTTCGTGGGCGTGGTCGATTCGGTGGTCGAGCTTCAGCGCATCCGCGGCCTGCGGCCGGCCACGAAGCAGGTGTTCAAGCTCGACACCGCCCGCGATCAGCGCAGCCTCATCGAGGCCGTGGTCAGCAGCGAATGCCCGCTGGCGGGCCAGAGCATCCGCGAGGGCGGCTTCCGCAGCGTCTACGAGGCGGCGGTGATCGCGGTGGCGCGCCGGGGCGAGCGGCTGCGGGCCAAGATCGGCGACATCGTGCTCCAGCCGGGCGATGTGCTGCTGCTCGAGGGCGCCCCGTCGGTGGTCCGGCGATTGCGAAACAGCCGCGACTTCTACCTGGTCAGCGCGGTGGGCGACAGCGCCCCCCGCCGCCACGAGCGGGCCTGGATCGCCCTGGGCATCCTGGCGGCGATGGTGGCGGTCGTCGGGCTGGGCCTGCTGGACATCCTCACCGGCGCCATGCTCGCCGCCGGGGCCATGATCCTGACCCGCTGCTGCCGGGCCAGTGAGGCGCGGCGGAGCATCCACTGGCAGGTGCTGCTGGTCATC
>PUMS01000418.1 GCA_003551485.1 Phycisphaeraceae bacterium
GACAAAGCGGCCACCCCCGGTTCCGCCGCGCCCCAGGCTGCCGAGACGCCATTGAAGCTCGCCGCGGGCGACTCCTGACCGTCACGGCGGGGGCTGTCGGCCCCGGCCGCAGCGCGGCGGTCACTGTGGCCGGGTGGCCAGAGTCTGTTGCAGGAGCCGCGTCAGCGCGGCCTCGCCTTCGATGAAGGTCAGCTCGAGCACCGGGCGGTAGACGGGCGCGGGGGCGGTGGACCAGTCCAGCAGCGGCTTCCACTTGGCCCAGTCCTTGTCGGTGGTGACCAGAACCTGGCCGGCTTTCTCGGCCTGGGCCAGGTACTGGCGAAGCTCGCGGGCGGTGTAGTGGTGGTGGTCGGCCAGGGCGCGCAGCTCGATGTGCTCGCGGCCGCTGTGGCGGCGGAGGGCCTGGGCGAAGGCGGGGGGGTTGGCGATGCCGCAGACGGCGTAGGGATCGACCTTCATCAGCTCCGTCAGCGGCAGGATGCGGTCATCGACATCGCGCAGGCCCGCCCAATGGTGGGCCACCGCCGCCACCGGCGGGCGGCCGGTGATGGTGATGAGGCGCTGCTTGAGCGCTTCGAGCTGCGCCGGCTCGATCTCATCGGCGTGAGTGATGATGATGGCATCGGCCCGCTGGAGGTTGGCCATCGGCTCGCGCAGCAGGCCGCGTGGCAGGAGGCGGTCGAAGCCGAACGGCCGGGTGGCATCGATCAGCACCAGGTCCAGGTCGCGCCGGACCTGGCGGCGCTGGAAGGCATCGTCCAGGAGGAAGATGTCCACTCCCGGGTGGTGCGTGACCACCCAGCGGGCCGAGCGGATGCGGTCGGGGTCGGCCGCGACGGGCACGCGGCCTTCGAAGACGGCCTCGTACATTGTCTGCTCATCGCTGTGGTAGCGGGGCGCGGGCACGGTCGATTCGGGCTCGGGGCTCTCAGCGGGGATGGTGGCCTTGACCCGGTAGCCGTGGTAGCCGCGAAGCAGCACCGCCGGCCGGGCGCCCATCGCCTCCAGCCGCCGCACCAGCTCGATGACCAGGGGTGTCTTGCCCGTGCCGCCGGTGGTCACGTTGCCCACGCTGATCACCGGCCGCGGCAGGGCGTGGGGCCGGCGGATGCCGAAGTCGAACATCAGGTTGCGCAGCGCCACCACCGCGCGGTAGGGCGGGGTGAGGCAACTCAGCACCCCGCAGAGCAGTCGCGACGGCAGCGATCGATCGCGGCCGCTGAGCAGATCGAGTACGCGATGGCTCATCGCGGGCATTCCTGTGACGCCGGGCGATCCGGCCGCGCCCCCCGCACGGAGGCGGAGCAAGCAGCGCCAGGCGAACCGCCGTCACCGGGGCGGGGGCCTGTGGAGTTGACGGCGAACTCGGCCAGGATGGGCAGCAGGCGCTGCATCGGCAGGGCCACGACGGTGCTTGGGTCGCCCTCGACCTCGATCGGCCAGCCGTCGGCCTGCCGGTCGAAGAGGTTGTAGCCGCCGGCCTTGCCGCGCCACTGGCCGGTGGCCAGGTAGGCCTCGAGGCTCGCCTCATCCAGGTCGCCGAGGCGCACCACCGCCACATCCGCCAGCGTCCGCCGGCGGACCGTCGGACCGATGAGGGCCACACCGGTAATCACCCGATGGCTGCGCCCGGCGAACTGCCTGATCATCGTCCGGGCATCGGCCTCATCGTGCGGCTGGCCGATGAGCGTGCCATCGTCGCGGACGCAGATGGTGTCGGCCCCGAGCACGATCGGCTCTGGCGACGCCGCGGTGGACGGGGCGGGCAGGGCCTCGAGCGCACTGATGGCCTTGCTCAGGGCCAGGTCCGCGGCCAGGGCGCGGGCATCATCCAGGCCGTGCACGTGCGGCTGAGGCGGGTCATCAAACGGCGGCTCGACCTGCTCGAAGGCGATGCCCGCCTCCTCCAGCAGCCTCGCCCGGCGCGGCGACCGGCTGGCCAGGATCAGTCTGTAACCGGACATGGCGGTCATTGTAACGGCCGCATCCGCAACCGCCGACCCGCTCGTCGGCATGCCCGGGGTCACAACGGGGGCAGGCCCTGTTTCATCCCCAGGCGCGTGTCCAGAAGTCTCATGTCTTATCCAAGTGCCATTCGTGTCAGACAGCTTATTGCGGGGGGAAGGTCGAATCTGCCGTGCGCAGCAGGTACCGCAGCGAGGCTCGCAACTCAGCCCGGGGGGCGGGGGCGAGATACCGGGCCCACGCCGGCCACCGCTCGCCGCGGTGCCACGCCAGGTGCGCCAAGGCGTAGCCGAACATGGCCGGGGACATGTACTCGGGCCGGTTCAACTGTGTCTGCGGCCAGGTCTTCATGTCGCTTGGCCAGTTGCGCGGCGTGTTGGCCAGGAAGATGCCCATGCCCATGAACACCACCGTCAGGTCCGTGACAAGCTCGTGGTCAAAGTTGCGCGGCGAGAGGCGACCCTCACCCAGCAGCCGCAGGTGCGCCAGTTCGTGAGCGATGGTCCCCACCAGGGCCATCGGATCACCGAGGTCGGAGCGGTCCAGCGTGATGCTGACCCTGCCGCCCAGCAACGAGAAGGTTCCCGCGGCTCCGCCCAGCGCCCGGCCCTGCTCATCGACGAGGTCCATGCTTGCCGCATCGGCGGTCAACTCGAGATCGACCCGGTGCGGATCGGCCCCCATGTACGTGCAGATGCGGTCGAACATGGCGCGGGCGGAGGCCTCGGAGTCATCGTAGCGGTCGGGAAAGAACGCCGCGGTGGGCAGCACCACCGGCCGCCCGGTGAAGGCGCTGTCGCCGAACTGCCCGGCCAGCCACGCCAGGCGCTGCTCGACCCAGCCCTTCGCCGCCGGATCACACGGACAGGCTTTCGGTCGCCATGGAAACATCGACAGCCTCGTGCCGGGCCGCCCCAGCGGTCCCGCGCTCCTCTCGCCTTCCCCCGCTCCCCGCCCGCCAAGGCGGCCCCACCTGCTCGGCCGCCGCCGCATCCCGTGCCCGTTCGCCGATGCCCCACCGTGCCATGAGATTGCACTTCGCAGTGTAGCAAGGAGGGGGGAGAGCGCGGTCTTGCCAGCGCCGCCCACCATTGGCCGATTCATCGTGCTTTGGGGGCCGGATTGCTCAGCAAACGTCGCGAGCAGGGGAGCACCGGCTCGTGTGCCTGATGGGAGTGGGGCCTGGGGGCCAGACCCCGTTTCACGCCTTACGCTCCGCACCGCCGACATAACAGGGCAATTCGACCTTTTTTGTCGGCGTGCCCACGTGCGTCTGCCCGGCTGCCCTGCCGCGTTTGCGGTCGCGGGCGAGCGGGGGCGGCGGGGTGGATATAATCGGGCGTTTGGCCCCCGACCCCGACCTCGGCGCAATCGGAGCCCCATGAAGCCTGCCTCCAAGCTGGTCAGGATATCCGGAAAGACCGTTTCGGTTTTGACGCGGATCGCCCTTGTGGCGGCGATTCTTGCGGGTGGTTTTGCCATCTTCCACTTCCTCTATCAGACCCGGCCCACCATCGACCCGCTCGATGAGCGGCAGCTTCGGCCCCGGGTGGTCGTGGCCGAGCCGGTGCGGATGGCGGTGCGCCGGCAGTGGACGGGCCACGGCACGGCCCGTGCGGTGGACGCGGTGAATGTGCCGGCGCTGGTCAACGCCCCGGTAAAGCATGTGCCCGAGCAGGTCATCGAGGGCCGGCCGGTCCGCCGTGGCGACCTGCTGATGCAGCTCGATGACAGCGAGTACGTGCGCCAGCGCGACCGTGCCCGCGAGGAGGCGACGGCGCTGCGCCAGCAGTTGCGCCAGCTCGAGACCGAGGCCCGCCGCGCCGACCAGCGCCTCGAGCTCGAGCGGGAGGCCCTGGAACTGGCTCAGCGCCAGTTGCAGCGAACGCTCGAACTGGCCGAGCGGGCCAGCGCCACGCCCCAGGATGTGGACCGCGCCCGGCGTGAGGTGATCCCGGCCGAGCTCTCGGTCATCGCCGCGATGGACTTCATCGAGAACCTCGAGCCCCGCCGCGACCAGCTCCGGGCCCAGATCCAGGCCGCCGAGGCAGCCGCCGGCCTCGCCCAGCTTCACGTGGATCGCTGCCGCATCACCAGCCCCATCGATGGGATCGTGCAGTCGGTGGACGTGAAGGTCGGCGAGCGGGTCGGGCCCGAGCAGCGCCTGCTGCGGGTGGTGGACCTCGAGCGCATCGAGGTGCCCCTGCGGCTGCCCTCGGGCGCGGCAAGGGATGTCGCGGTGGGCGACCCGGTGATGCTGCGGACATCGTCGGGGCGCCGCAACGCCGAGTGGCATCTTCAGGTCTCGCGCATCGCGCCCGAATCCGATGCCCACACCCGCTCGCTGACGGTGTATGTCGAGCTCGATCAGGCCGAGTTGATGAGCAGCTACGGCGATGAGCCCATGGACGGGCTGTTGCTGCCGGGGACCTATCTGTCGGCGCGGGTGGAATCGGGCCGGCCGCAGCAGCGGTGGGTGGTGCCGCGGCGGGCACTGCGGGCGGGGCGGTTGTTCCTGGTGCGTGAGGGCGCGCTGAGCACCGTACCGGTCGAGGTCGACTTCACCATCGAGATGCCACTGCCCCAGACCGGCCTGCCCGATGAGCTGTGGGCGGTGCTCGAAGGCGATGAAGACCTGCTCGCCCCCGGTCTGCGCTATCTGGTCACGGCCCCGACGACGCTGCTGGATGGCCAGGCGGTCGAGGCGGTGATGCATGATGGGCAGATCACCGACGCCCCGGCGGATCAGGCGGACCAGTCGGCCGGGGGCGCTGAGGGCGAGGGGAGTGAGGGTGGCGAGGGGAGTGAGGGTGGCGAGGGGAGCGAGGGGGGCGAGGGGGGCGAGGGGGGGCGGCCGTGAACATCGCCGCGCTGGCCCGATTCGGTGTGAAGCAGCCGGTGCCGGTGAACCTGCTGGCGGCGGCGATCCTGCTGGCCGGTGCGACGCTGGGCCTGTCGCTGGAGCGCGAGTTCTTTCCCGAGATCACCCCTGACCGGGCGGTGATCAGCATTCGCGAGCCCGGCGCCAACCCCCGGCACATCCAGGATGCCATCGCCATCAAGATCGAAGACCGCATGGCCGACATCGATGCCGTCAAGCGCATCGAGTCGCGCCTGGTCGAGGGCGGGGGGACGGTGACGGCCGAGTTCCACACCGGGGTGGACCTGGTGCGCGCCTTCGACGATGTCAAACGCGCGGTGGATGCCATCGACGACCTGCCCCCGGACGCCGAGCCGCTCCAGGTGCAGTTGCTCGAGCCCCGCCTGCCGGCGATCATGATCACGCTCTACGGCCAGCGCGATGAGCGGGTGCTCAAGCAGGCCCTTCGCGGCATACAGAACGACCTTCAGGCGCTCGACGGCATGGGCGAGGTGGTGCCCTCGGGCCTGCGCGACGATGAGATCAGCATCGAACTCGACCGCGATGCCATGCTCGAGCTCAACATCAGCGTGGCGCAGGTGCAGCAGGCGGTGCGGCAGTGGCTGACGGAGTTGCCCGGCGGCACGCTGCGCACGGGCACGACCGACATCCAGGTGCGCACCGCGCGGGTACCCGAGCGCGCCGAGGCGCTGCGCGACATCACCGTGGCCGCCGGCGCCGATGGCAGCCTGGTTCGCCTCGAGGACATCGCCCGCGTTCGCGATGACTTCGAGGACACGCAGGTGGTTCACCGCTACAACGGCCTGCCGGCGGTGACGCTGACGGTGTTCAAGGTCGGCGACCAGGACCTGGTGCACATCGCCGAGATGGTGCGCTGGTACGTGGCCGGGCGCCGGGGCGAGGCTTTCCAGGTGCGGCCGTTGAGCGACCTGCTCAGCGGGGGTGTGCGCCGCACCGCGTGGGAACTGGGCCAGCGCTCGCCCACGCCGCTGCCCGAGGGCACGCAGGTGGCCATCCAGACCGACCTGGCCCGGTTCGTGGAAGACCGCCTGGACCTGCTGTCGCGCAACGCGCTGTACGGGGCGTGCCTGGTGTTTTTGACGCTGCTGGTGTTTCTCAACTGGCGGACGGCCACGTGGGTGGGCGCGGGGCTGGTGATGTCGATCGCCGGCACGCTGGTGCTGATGTCGGCGACGGGTATCACACTGAACCTGATGACCATGTTCGGCCTGATCGTCGTGCTGGGGCTGCTGGTGGACGATGCCATCGTGGTGGCCGAGAACATCCAGACCCGCCACGACCGCGGCGAGCCGGCCCTGTCGGCGGCGGTGACGGGCACGGGCGAAGTGGGCTGGCCGGTGGTGGCCACGGTGCTGACCAGCATCGTGGCGTTCCTGCCGCTGGCGTTCATCGCCGGTCAGATCGGCGACATGTTCGAGGCGGTGGTGGTGGTGGTGGCCGCGGCGCTGGGCATGAGCCTGCTTCAGGCGCTTCTGATCCTGCCCAGCCACATGGGGCATTCGCTGGCGCATCGGGACCGCGGCCGGCCCGGCCGCGCCGGCCGGTTCATCCGACGCATCGAAGCCTGGCGCGACCGCATGATCCAGCAGCGCCTCACCCGCGCCTACGGCGCGGCGATGCGCTGGCTGCTGCACTACCGCTACATCACCGCCGCGGCGGCCATCAGCATCCTGGTCGTCTCCCTGGGCATGGTCGCGGGCGATCGCCTGGGCTTTGTCTTCCTTGGTGAGGACGATGCCGAGACGGTGGTGGTCGAACTGCAACTGCCCGTGGGCACGCCGCTGGAGCGGACGCTGCGAACGGTCGAAACCGTCGAGCGCGCCGCGGCGGATCAGCCGGAGGTGCGCCACGTGGCCACGCTGATGGGGCAGGTCTCGGACGTGGATACGGGCTCGGTTCGCGGCGCGGCGGCCCACATGGCGCAGCTTTTCATCGAGCTGTACCCGGTGGAAGATCGCGATCGGCCGTCGGGCGTGGTCATCGACAACATCCGCCGCGCACTCGAGGGCCGCATCGACCAGGTCGAGCGCCTGCGCTTTTCCGAGATTACCGGCGGGCCCGGCGGGCCGGACATCACCATCCGCGTGCGCGGCGACGACGGCCCGCGCCGGGATGAGGCGGTGGCCGGGCTGAAACGCCTGCTGGCGCGCTATCCCGGTGTGACCGACATCGCCGATGACCAGGACCGCGGCCAGAGCGAGCTTCGCGTCCGTCTGCGGCCGGAGGCGATGGCGCTGGGGCTGACCCAGGAGGAACTGGCGCGGCAGGTTCGCGGCTTCTTTTTCGGACTCGAGGCCCACGTCTTCGCCGCCGAGCGCGAGGACGTGCGCGTGCAGGTGCGCCTGGATGAACAAAGCCGCCGGCGCATCAGCACCCTCGAGCAGGGCTGGATCATCCTTCCCGCGGGCGCGGCGGGGGGCGCGGCGGGAGGGGCGGTGGGGGGGGCGGGTGGCCAGCCGAGGCGCGTGCCCCTGACCGAGGTCGCCACCATCGAGGAAGATGCCACCTACGCCACCATCCGGCGCATCGACCGACGCCAGGCCGTCACCGTCACCGCCGAGGTGGTGCCCGGGGTCAGCCCCGAGGCCATCACACGAGAGATGGCCGGCCCGCTGGCCGAGCTGCGCAGCAGCTACCCGGAGCTGGACATCGTCTATGCCGGCCGCCAGGAGCAGTTGGGCGACGCCTTTGCCACGCTGCCATGGGGCTTTCTGGCAGCGCTGGTGATGATCTACGTGATCCTGGCCTGGCTGTTCTCGAGCTACCTTCAGCCGCTGGTGGTCATGCTGGTGATCCCCTTCGGCCTCATCGGCGTGATCTGGGGCCACTGGCTGACCGGCTACGACCTGACGTTTCTGAGC
>PUMS01000018.1 GCA_003551485.1 Phycisphaeraceae bacterium
AATTGCCGGCACCCAGACCCAACGGTCCTCCACCACGCCCGCCACACCGTCGCGCGGGCGTGGCCGCGGCCGCGGCGGAGCCGAAGTCGGCGACATCGCCGAGAGCGCGCGCATCGGGCCGCTGAGTTCGAACCTCTCCCGACCCTTTGAATCCGACCTGACCCGCCGCCACATGACCATCGGCAGCGAACGCCTCGCCGATGAGACCGCCGACCAGGCCGAACCGCCGACCCTCGTCGTCCCCGGCCGCCCCGGCGGCTCACCGGCCATCATCCGCCTCGACAGCGACAACATGCGCCAGGCCTTCATTATCCGCGAGGTGCTCGACCGCCCCGTCGCCATGCGATCAACCCAGGGCTGGACCCCGATCTGATCCCCCGGCCCCCAAGATTACCGGCCCCGTCTGTGGTCCAGGCTTCCAGCCTGCCCCAGAAAAGCCCCGGAAAAGGTTCCAGTAGTTGCTCGAACCTTTTCTGGGCCCATCGCTGACCATGGGCAAGGCGCCATCGCCTGTCGCGGTCGCCACGGCTCATTGGTGGGTTTAGCGCGGAGCGCTGCCGAAGCCGTCGCTCGCCAAGCCTCGCTCTACCCACGTTACACCACGGGGCCCGGAGGAACCGTCCGAGCCCGCCCTCTGCTGCCACCGGAAGTGGGGAGGGGCGTCACCCGCCGCGCGGCCCATCGTCGCCGTCGCCCACCGGCAGGATGACGGTGAAGTCGCTGCCGCGGCCGGGTTCGGTGAAGACTTCGATGCGGCCGCCGTGCTCTTCGACGATGCGGCGGGTCACGGGCAGGCCCAGGCCCGTGCCGCCGCGGGTGGTCGAATAGTAGGGCTCGAAGATTTTGGCCTTCACCTCGGGGCTCATGCCGGGGCCGGTGTCGATCACGTGGATGTGCAATTCATCCTCGCTTGATCCGCCGCCCCCCGAGCCGCCGACCGTGGCCGCAGCGCGTCGGCGCTCGCAGCGGATGATCAGTTCATCGCCGCCGCCGTGGGGCTGGTTGCTGCGCCGGGCCTGCTCGGTGGCCTTGGTGGCGTTGATCATGAGGTTGAGCAGCGCCTGCTTGAGCAGGGCCGCATCGACCAGGGCGGTGACCGGGCCGGCCGGAAGCTGCGCGCGCAGGTGCAGCTTCGCGACCTGGGCCTGCGGGGCGAAGAAGTCGACAAGCTGCGAGATCAGCTCGTGAATGTCGGTCCATTCGCGGTGGAGCTTGATGCGCCCGGCGAAGCGCAGGAAGTCTTCGAGGATGTCGCGCAGGTGCTCGATCTCGCGCGCCAGGCTGGTCATGCGGCGGCTGAGCCGTTCCATCCGCTCGGCCGGCTCGGCCCCGTGCTCGCCGAGGTTGCGGATCAGACGCTTGAGGTCGGCCAGGTCTTCCTGGAGGAGTTGGATGTTGAGGTTGATCGACGACAGCGGGTTCTTGATCTCGTGGGCCAGGCCACCGGTCATGGCCTTCATCTCGCTGAGCCGCTCGTTGGCGCGCTGCCGCATCTCGCGAACGGCCACCCGCCGCGCTGTGGACCAACCGGCGACCCCCGCCGCCGCCGCCGCGATCACCAGCCCGATGCCCAGCCCAAGAAGCAACATCCACACCAGCACAGCCTCCACACCGCCGAATCGGGTATCACCGGCTGCCTGCCGGTGAGTGCTCCCGCGTAGATTACACACCCTGCTGGAGGGTCACCCGTGCCACCCGGCTGGCATGTCCGCCGGTCTGCCTCCTGGCCGCTCAGCCGCGCAGCCGCAGGATGTTGGCCGCGGCGGTGAGGCGGACGCGTTCATCGCCGTCGCTCAGCAGCCGCACCAAACGGGCGGCAGCGGCCGGGTCGTCGAACAGGCCCAGCGTCCTTGCCGCCCAGATGCGGAAGATGGCGTGGTCGGCCTCGGCCGCATCGTAGACCAGTTCGATCCCCCGCGTGCCGCCGAAGCGTGCCAGGGCACGCGCTGCGGCCAGCCGCAGTTCGATGTTGTTGCGGTCCTCGAGCACCATCTGCTCGAAGCCGGCCTCGAGCCCGCGGTCGCCCAGTTCCGCCATCGCCTCGACCGCCAGCACGCGCACCTCGTGGTGCTGGCTGAAGGCCGCCGCCCGAAGCGTGTCCAGTGCTGATTCATCGCCAAGCCGCAGGATCGCCTCGGCGATCTGCACGCGCGTCAGCGCCCAGCCGTGATCGGTGGCGCGGCGGATGGGCTTGAGGGCCACCTCCTCCAGCAGCGCCACCGCCGACTCATCGCCCAGGTAGCCCAGCAGCATCGCCACGTTGCCGCGCACCGTCGGGTCGCTGCTGGCCAGCAGCACGGCCATGGGGGTGATGTCCACGTTCCTGCCGCAACGCGCCAGGGCGAAGTACGCCGCGGCCTGCACCGAACGGCTGAAGTTGATCCGCGTCGCCAGCTCGTGGCGCCGCCGCTCCGACAGCCGCTCGCCCCGCTCGCGCACCTCCCGGCGCCATTGCGATGCGGCCTCCTCTTCATCGGCCAGCACCCGCTCGACACTGCCGGCGAGGTCCTCGAGGCGCAGCCGGCCGATCGTCGTCAGCGCGGCGAATCGCACCGCCGGATGCCCATCCTCCAGCCCGAGTTGAAGCAGGGGGGTGACCCCGCCGTCGAGGTACTGGGCGGCTTCGAGGGCGTTGGCCCGGATGAACGCATCCTCGCTGTGGGCCGACCGCACCACCTGCTCGCGGGCATCATCCAGGGCCGCATCGAGAATCTCGTGCGGCGGCTTGTCGGGCACCGACAGCGGCTCCTGCGGGGTCGCCGTGCCCAGCACGGGCATGTCCGAGGCGCAGCCGGCCAGCAGCAGCAGCACAGCCAGGCTAGGGGCGAAATGCCCGAGCCGGCGGCCGAAGCGCGGCGGATTCGCAATGGGTGAAGTCATGGGCGGCTCATCCTTATTCATGGTCGGACCAGCCCCGCATCTTACCCCAGGAGAGGCCGCCGGGCAGGCCGGGGGACCGGGGTCGGGAGGCCGGGAGCCGTGCGAACGCACGTAGACCGGGTGGCGGGGTCAGCAGCCGTCCTCGGCTGATGGCCACGACAAAATGAGGCCCCTGTTGGGCTCCCATGGCCATCGGCTGCGGACAGCCGCTGACCATGCCACCCTCCCCACCTGCGTTTGCCCCGCTGGCCGGGGGCGGCGGGGCGGGGTAAGCTGTGGTCTGGATACTCCCAGGCCGTTGCCGGGCCGTGGGCGGAGCGTGCATGAGCGAATATCGCGTCGAACTGGAAAACTACAGCGGGCCGCTCGACCTGCTGCTCTACCTGGTCAAGCGCAACGAGATCGACCTGCACGATGTCCCCATCGCGCAGCTCACCGACCAGTACATCGCCTACCTCGAGAAGCTGCGGCGGGTGGACATCAACGTCGCCGGCGAGTTCCTGGTCATGGCCGCGACGCTGCTGGAGATCAAGAGCCGCATGATCATGCCCCCGCCGGATGAGGCCGAGGGCGCTGAGGGCGAGTCGGCCGGGGCCGAAGGCGGCGAGGGCGAGGGTGCCGACGGCCTGTCCACGCTCGATCCGCGCTACGAGCTTGTTCAGCAACTGCTGGCCTACAAGCGATTCAAGGATGCCGCGGGCGAGCTTTCATCGCGTCGGGAGCAGTGGTCGCGCCGGTTCGAGGCCTCCGCCGCGACCGCCCCCCCGCGTGCCGCCGGCGATGAGGTCGAGGCCGAGAATGCGCCCTCGATCGACCTGGACCTGGAGGATGTGAGCATCTTCGACCTGTGCGAGGCCTTCGCCCGCATCCTGGCCACCGTCGGCGATGGCCCGCGCGACCATGCCGTGGTCGATGATGACACCCCCATCGCCCTGCACCAGGAGGACATCCTCGACCGGCTCAACCGCGAGGGTCCGCTGACGCTTCAGCGCATCTTCGAGGGCCGGCGCCGCGGCGAGATGGTCGGCCTGTTCATCGCCACTCTCGAACTGGTGCGCCAGCGCTGCATCCGCATCCACCAGGATCGCCCCGGCGATGAAATCCGCCTCGAAGCGCGGCCGCAGGAGGACCAGCAACTGCCCCAGGACGATGAAACCCCCGCCTGGCGCAACCCCGAGACCGGCGAGGTCGAATACGACTGGCCCAGCGAAGACGCCCGCCGCCGCGCTGAACGCCGCGCCCGCCTGCGCGCCAGCTACACTGCCAAGCGCCAGGCCGCCGAGGCAGAGGAAGAAGACGACGAGCTGGCGCTTGACGATGATGAGGGCGAAGACGAGGTCGACGAAGGGACATCATCGTCGCAATCGTGATGATGGGCAGTCCTTTCTTACTACCCGCTCCCCTTCCGGGGGCGGGGATGGGGATGGGGATGGGGTCAGATTCGGACGGGTGTCCCACGTTTCTTGGGCCCCTACGGCCTCTTCCCTGCCGGGGGTGATTCCCAGCATCCGCAGTGCGAAGCGCACTGAGCGGCCCGACGTGTCCGATTGACGGGCATGAACACAACGCACGCAACGAATCGCCGGTATCGCAAGGACTGTCTGCGGTTGGGCCGCTTCGTCGCTCGGGAAGCGGTGACGGGGCGGGCGGTCGAGCTGGAGGTCTCGGCCGCACGGCTTGATGGGTGGGTGGCGGCGTTTGGGGCGATGCGCGCGGGTGGGGTCGAGGTCGATCTGACGGTGGATCACGGCGGGGGTGCGGCATCGCGGCGGGGGTGGGTGACGGCGCTGTATCGCGCTTCAACGCGCGGCGATGCGCTTGTGGCCGATCCCGAGGGCGAGGTGCTGGCCTTCGAGGCGGAGTTGAGCGATGACGAGGCGGTGCTGCTGGCGCAGCGCTGTCCGCACGTGAGTGTCGAGATCGAGCCCGACTTCATTGATGGCCAGGGGCGACGCTACGGTGAGGCCATCACCGCCATCAGCATCGTCCGGCAACCGGTCGTGCCGGGCCAGCGGCCGTTTTCGAAGCTCGCGGCGGGGCGCAATCGCAGCGCCGAATGCCTGCTGCTGGGCACGGCAGACGAATTGACACATCGGTGGCCGCAGGCGCGGCCGGGAGGCGAACCAACCCCCGACGGAGACCATGCCATGTTCAACGAGCAGCAGATGCAGCGGCAGTGCCGGCTGCTGGAGATGGGCGAGCCGCAGCCGCCCGAATCCCTGGGCGAGCGTGTGCTCGAGCGCATCGAGCTGGCCCTTCGCCAGCGCGACCAGGCGCGGACAGCGCTCGAGGCGCGCGGCGATGGGGCCGATGCCGCGACGGCTTCGCCCGACAATGACATCGACGGCGAACTCATGGAAGAGGCCGCGGAGAACTGCCGCGAGCGGCTGGACCGGCTCATCGAGCGCGGGCGCATCTCACCGGCGGCGGGTCAGAAGCTGGCCGAGGCGCTGCTGGGCGAGGCCGGTGCAAGGCCGGCGGTGTGCCTCAGCCGCCGCGCGGCGGTCAGGGCGGGCTTCGACCGGCCGCTGGCCCGGGCCGTGCTCGAAGCACTGGCCGAGAATCAGCCCGTTCACTTCGGTGAGCGGACCGGCGCCCAACTCATGACACTTTCGCGACGGGAGGGTTCGGGCCGTGAGGCGGGCGGGGGTGATGCGGATGACCCCGATGCGCTGACCCGGCGGATGATCGAACAGGCCAATCGCGGCGGTGCGGGCCTGGCGCTCTGAGTGCCGGGCGGCGGGATCGGGCGGCAATAGACATCGTCACAGTCCAACAGGCAACACCAGACAGACTCTGAGGAGACAGCATGATGTCACAATCGTTTCACGGGCTTCCGGGGGTGCGGGACGAGGCGGCGGCCGTCCATCGGCGAATCCTCATCGGTCATGGCCAGATGCTGCCCGGCGGCCTGGCCATCATCTCGGGCGAGGACAGTCGCGACGTGGGCAACACCACAGCGCCCTGGCTGCTTCGCCCCGGCCTTCTGATCGGGCGGATCACGGCAAGCGGGCTCTACGCGGCGAGCATCGTCGGCACGCTGGCGACGGCGTATCCCGGTTCGGGGACGGAAATGAGCGTTTCTCCCGCGGTGGCGGAGGAGGTGATGCGGCGGGTCGGGCCGACGGGGACTTTGCGCCTCGTCGGCCCGGCCGAGGCGGGAGGCGAGGTCAACGAGCAGCAGCTCACGCTCGATGGCATCGATCCGGTCGCGGGCACGCTCACGCTCGGTGAAGCACTCGCCGAGGCGGCCGTCGCCGGCTCGCTGCTGACGGCCACCGATGGCAGCGGCGATCCGCGAAGCTTCATCCCCGACGGCAGCGGTGTGCGGGTGGTCGACCGCGAGCTTACTGACATCGAAGCGCCGCTGCCGGGCCTGCCCGTGGGCGGGGTGGTCGATTCGCAGAAGCTGATTCCCTGGCCGGCGGAGGTGTCGTTGCGGGCCTGGATCGTGAGCAAACTCAGCGCACCGGGTGCTGGGCGGTTCACGTTCACGCACCTGATCTGAGGCGCGGCATTGTCAACCAGGCTGCCACTCTCTCTTTGGAAGGTGGCATCGGCCTTCAATATCCCCATGCATTCCACACCAGGAGCGACTTCACATGACCACCATCCACACGGCCACACTCGAACAGGTCCTGGGCGGGCGCAACCTGACCGGCCTGGTGCAGGGCATCAGGAGCGGCCTGCCCACCGTCGTGCCCGAGGTGTTCCTCACGCCCACTCGCAACGTCAATGGCGACAGCGTCGAGTGGTTCGAGGTCGAAGGTACGCGGCAGCTTGCCCGGCTGGTTCACTATGGCAGCCCGGCCCGCGCCCGCGAACTGGCCGGGGCGAGGCGCCGCTCGGCGACCATGCTGCATAGCTTCGAGAAGCAGACCATCCCCGCCCCCACCCTGGTCAACCTCGCCGACCCGGCCGGCACGCGGCGCCAGGAGATGGGCAGGCAGGAGGGCAGCCGGCAGACGCAGCAGTTCAAGCAGCTCTTCATGAACCTTCGTATCGCCGCGGTGCAGACGGCGCTGTCGACCGGCGCCATCCACTTCGATGATGAGGGGCATCTGCTCAAGGATGGCGGGCAGGCCACCATCAGCGTCGATTTCGCCATTCCATCGGGCAACCGCGGCAACCTCACCGGCAACGACAGCATCCTCGGCGGGACGGCGGCCAAGTGGTCGGCCTCGAGCAGCTCGATCGTCAGCCAGGTGCGCGACCTCAAGGCCCTGGCCCTGCGCCGCACGGGCTATCCGCTGGCCTATGCCTTCTACGGCGATCACGTGCCGGGTTATCTGGCGGCCAACGACAGCATCCAGACCTGGATCGAGTCCAACGCGCCGCTGGCGCAGTCGGCCAACCAGCAACTGCTTGCTTCGGGTGAGCTGGCGCCGGGGCTGCTGGGTCTGACGTGGGTGCCGATGGGCGATGCGTTCTTCATCGATCCCGCCGGCGAGGCGGTGTCGATCCACGATGAGGATGCGATCGTCTTCACGCCCGCGCCCTCGCCGGACTGGTATGAGCTGGTGCAGGGCTCGTATCCGGTGCCGCGCGGCGTGGCCGCGGCGGGCAACGCCAGCGAGTTGCTGGGCAGCCTCGAGGAGGTCTACGGCATGTTCAGCTACGCCGCGGGCCAGCTCAACCCGCCGTCGCTGGAGCAGTTCGCCGGTGACACGTTCCTGCCGCTGATCAAGGTGCCTGCCGCGGTGTTTCACGCGAACGTGCACTGGTGATGGGGGCGGGAGTGAGACGCAGCACTCGCCGTTGGCGCGGCGTGCCGTCTTACCCCCCTCTCCCGCCGGGAGAGGGGCCGGGGGTGAGGG
>PUMS01000219.1 GCA_003551485.1 Phycisphaeraceae bacterium
CGGCATGTTCGCCCCGCGGAACCTGTTCGGGCATTGACCGGATGGGCCGGGCGGCCGGGCCCGCTTTGCCGGGACCGTTTCACCACGGTGCCATCCACAGGTCAATACAGCCCGCCGGTGCCATCCAGGCCGTGGCTGGGATCGGCGGCGGCATCGGCCGTTTCCAGCCGGCGGTGCAGGTCGGCCAGGGTCTGCTGTCGCACGGGGTTGTGGCGAAGTTGCGGGTCGAGCTGGCGAAGCTGCTCGAAATGCTCGGCAGCGCGGCCGCGGTCACCGGCGACCAGCCACCAGTGGGCGGCGCGGGCGTGGTACTGCCAGTTGAGCCGTTCCCGCCCGGCGTAACGGGCGTAGAGCTCGGCGGCGCGTTCGGGCCGGTCCATCATGGCGTGGCACTGGGCGATCTCCTCGAGCACCTCCGGGTCGGCGATCTCAGGGGGAAAGAGCTGGCGGGTGAGGATGGCCAGGGCCTGCTCGAGCGTGCGCATGTCTCCGCCGCGCGCGGTGGCGAGTTGCCGCAGGATGTAGGACTGCTGGCGCAGGTACTTGACCATCACGTCGCGCTTCTCGATCTCTCGCGGGCGCAGGTGCTTTATGGCACTGCGAATCCAGTCCAGCGCCTCGATGTAGCGCGCTTCCTGCTCAGTGTAGCGCGTGGCGGCGGCCGCGCGGCGGGCGCTGAGCACCCCGTAGTAGTAGTGGGCCTCGTGATGGGCGGCATCCCGCCGCAGCACCGCCTTGAGACCGGCCTCGGCCTCATCGTGGTGGCCCTGGTGGATCAGCGCCCAGCAGAGGCGGACCTGGTAGGTGAGTCTGGTCGGGTCCAGCTCCAGCAAAGTCTCGAAGTGGCGCCGGGCCACTTCGGCCCGCTCCAGCCGCAGCGCCAGGTCGCCGGCCAGCAGGTGCAGGGCCTTGTCCTCGGGATCGAGCTCCAGGCTCTGCTGCCAGGCTTCATAGGCCGCGGGCCAGGTCAACGGCCGCTGCGACAGGTCACGGCGGCCGATCGAATAGCGCACCTGTCCCAGCAGCCGCCAGCCCAGGGCGTAGTGGGGATGCCGCTGCACGAAGGCCTCGACATCCTCGAGCACCCGCCTGGCCCGACGGTCCTTGATTGCCCGGTCGGCCCGCTCGGCGATGCGCTGAAACTCGAGCGCGGCAGTGTCGAGCGGCTCCTCGGCCCCGTCGGGCCCGTGCTCGATATAGACCCATCCCAGCGCGGCGATCCCGCCGAGCATGAGAACCACCAACGCCCCCAACAGCCAAGGCGTCGCCGCCCCCGCCCGCCTGCGGGCGCGGCGGAGGGGGATGGCGGGTGGCATTCCGCCCCGAGAATCCGGGCCCCTTCGGCTCCGCGTCCCCTGCAAATAACTCCCTCTCCCTCCGGGCGAGGGTTGGGGTGAGGGCAGGCGCGCGGGGCAGGGCGCGAATCGGCCCTCACCCCCGGCCCCTCTCCCGGGGGGAGAGGGGAGAAAGAGCCGCCCGCGCTTCTGCTCGCCCCCAGTTCCAGGAACCTTTTCTGGGGGCGGGCCCCTGTGGGTCCCTCTGCCGTGGAAATCCGGCTCCCTCTCCCTCTGGGCGAGGGCTGGGGTGAGGGCAGACACGCAGGGCGGGGCCGAATCTGCCCTCGCCCCCGGCCCCGCTCCCGAGGGGAGAGGGGGGGCTGGGGCCAAGGTGGCATCGTCGAGGTTGGGGGGCGCCTGGCCTGTCATCAGGTAGTAAGGGTATCGCCCATGCCGCGGGCCGCCAACGGCGGTGGCTCTATAATCGCGCCCATGGTCGAGCTGAGCCGTACGGTACGATTCTGCCTGGACCCCGATCCCGCCGCGTGGGACCGCCCGCGGCACAACGGCTTCGCCGGCTGGCCGCCGATGCGCGGCCTGGGCCGCTACTACCAGCTCATCGTCCTGGCCCGCGGCGAGCCCGACCCGCAGACCGGCTACTTCATGGACATCCGCCACATGGATGCCGCGGTGCGCCGCCACGCCCTGCCCGTGGCCCTGGATGCCCTGCGGGCCGATAGCGCTGACGGCCACGGCGTAGCCATCGGCACGCTGATGGATCGCATGTTCCAGGCCCTCGATCCGGCGCTGGACCACACGCTTATCGAGCTGGCCCTGGCGCTGACCACCTTTCTCCACGTGGCCCAACGGAGAGACGATGTGGGTTGTGTCCTGATCCGACACCGCTACGAGTTCGCCGCCGCCCATCGCCTGCACGTGCCCCAACTGGACGATGAGGCCAACCGCCGCATCTTCGGCAAGTGCAACAACCCCGCCGGCCACGGCCACAACTACGAGCTGGAGGTCGCCGTTCGCATGCCGGTCACGCCGCGCGGCGACGTACTCAGCGCGGGAGAACTGGATGCGCTGGTGGACCGCTGCGTGCTCCAGGAACTCGACCACAAGCACCTGAACGTGGATGTGCCGCAGTTCGAGGGGGTCAACCCCAGCGTCGAGAACATCGCCCGGATCATCTTCGAAATGCTCGACCCGCACGTGCCGTCACTCGACCAGCACGGCACCGGCCGCGCGGAACTGGATTCGGTCAGCGTCTGGGAAACCCCCAAGACCGTCTGCACCTACCGCCGCCCCGCCCAGCAGACCTGACCGGCGGGTTTTCGGGGCCCTTCTGCGGTGAATGCCGCGGCCAGTTGGCCTCATAGGGCGGCACCGCACGATTCCCGGTTGCGACAAGAACGCGGCCGGTGTGAATGTTGCCGAGGGGCGTCACCGTCCGTGGACGCCCCATCCCCCATCCCCTTGAATACCCCCGGCAGGTTTTCGCCGTGACCCGGTTGCCGCACCGTCGAGCCGGCATCAACATCCCGGTCCTGCCGCTCATCGCAACGTTCTTGGTACCCGTTCACGGGCGCAGGGTGAATCACTCATGCCGGGGCCCGGGCCAGGCCCGCCCAGCGCCGGTGCGAACCCATCAACGCGGCCATCGGCACCTGCGCCCCCAGCGACCATCCATCTTGGCCTACCCGCAAGAGGCCATCTTCGCTTACTTCCGCAAGCAGCCCGCACCCTCGCTGATGCCCAGCGGCCCGTGAACATGTACGGCTTGACCAAGGCCCATGTCGGCAGGAGAAGGTGGCGGAGAGGTCAAAGTGCCTTTCTCCCCCGCAATGCAGCGAGAAGGGTACATGTGCTTCGTCCGCATCCTCCCCGAGCCGATGTGCCGCGTTGGGGGAAGGGCTGGACGCTGCGGGGTTCATCATTCCCGCAGGGGTCGTAGCTAATCCTCCACCCCGTTGCGTTGGGCAAGCCACTGGCGCCAGGGCTCGCGGCGGGTGGGGAGGCTGTCCTGGCCGGTCAAGGCGATGAGCGCCTCGTGCGCGGTTCGTTCGATGAGCCAGTGGTCATCTTCAAGCCGGTCGATGAGCGGTTCGAGCAGGGCCTCATCGCCCAGGCGCTGCGCGGCCAGGATGGCGGCGCGGCGGACCTGCCAGGCCGGGTCGTCGAGCAGCGCCAGCAGTGTATCGCGGCGCTTCTGAGCCTGGGCAGGGTTGAGAAGGGGGGCGGAGTCATCGCCATCGTTGCTGCTCTGGGCCTGGGATTGCTCGCCGAGGCGCGCCAGGTTCGCCGCCGCGCTGATGCGGGTTCGCCAGTCATCGTCGGCCGCGGCCCGCGTAAGGGGGGCGAGGGCCTCGGGCCGGTTGGAGAGGCCCAGGGCCCGGATGGCGGCATCGCGAACCAGTCGGTCGCGGTCATCGAGCAGGCGCGACAGCGGGTCGATGGCGCGTCGCTCGCCGGCACGGCCGAGGGCGACGGCGGCCTCGGCACGCACCGTGGCATCCTCATCGCGCAGCGACCGCAGCAGCGGGTCGACGCTCTGCGCGGTGGCGATGCGGCCGAGGATGATGACCGCTTCCCGCCGCAGCCCGGCACGCTCCTCTTGCAGCAGCGCCTTCACCGGCCCAACGGCGTCGTCGCCGCGGCGGGTCAGTTCGTCGACCGGGTCCAGCGAGCCGGATCGCGTGCCCTGGCGCAGCATGGTCAGCAGGGCGTCGATATCCAGCGCATCGGCGGCATCGGCGCGATCGAGGGCCCGTGCGGCGGCTTCACGCTGGCGGTCATCACCCTCTCGCACGCGCTGGTTGAGCCGGCGGGTGATCTCGGGGTCATCCTTCTCAGCAAGCAGTTGGACGGCGCGCCGGCGAACACGGCTGTCGGGATGGTCCAGACCATCGAACAACGCCTCGAGTCCCCCAGGGCCGCTGCGTGCCAGGCCCTGGAGGGCGGCGCCGGCCATGTTGTGATTGCGGTCTTGCGAGGCGCGGATGAACGCGGGCAGGCTCTCGGCGTCACCGTGTTGGGCCAGGATGGCAATGGCACGTTCGCGCACGCGATGGTTGCGGTCATTCACCAACTTCCGCACCGGGTCGAGGTCGTCCAATTTCACACGGTGCCGGGCCAGACCCCACGCCGCGCGTTCGCGCACCGTCGTGTCGGCATCGCTCAGCAGCATCACCATGGTGTCGATGATGCGCTGATGGGAAAGGTGGTTGGTCAGGGCGGAGACGGCGGTCCGCCGCGTCTGGAGATCGTCGCTTTCCACGGCCGCCAGCAGGCCATCGAGCCCATCGGCTCCGAGTTGGGCCATGACCTCGGTGGCCACGACGCGAATGGCCGGGTCCGGGTCATCGAGCAGGCGCTTCAACCGCGGCAACATGCCCCGTTCGGCCCGCTCTTTGAGGGCCTGTACGGCCACCATGCGCACCATCGCATCGCCATCATCCAGGGCGCGGATGAAGGGCGCGGCGGCATCGCGGTCTTCCCTGGCGGCCAGGGCCTCGAGGGCGCGCTGGCGGACCCTGGCCTCGCTGTCGCCGAGCATGTCGGTCAGCAGCGCGGCGGCCTGGTCATGGGCGATCCGCCCAAGGGCCGTGGCCACCAGGGCGCGGAGGACGGCATCGCTATCGTCCGCCACCTGTTGCAACGGCGCGACGGCACGCGCATCGCCGGTTGCGCCCAGGGCCCGCACGGCCAGCATCCGGACGGTGGGCTCATCATCGCGCGCTGCGCGGGTAAGTGCCTCGAGCATCGCATCGCCCGGCCGCATCTGGCGCAACAGTTCGAGTACCAGCCGCCTGGTCCGTGGCGAGGGATCATCGAGCAGGGCCAGCAGGTCCGGATGCGCCTCGACATCCAGGTCCGGGGCATGACGCTGGGGCTGGAGTAGTCTCCGAATGCTTTCAATGGCGCTGTGGCGCACGGCGGATTCGGGGTCGCCCAGGCTTTGGATGAGCAGGTCGTAGGTGCTCTCATCGCGGAAGGTGGGCAACACGATCACGGCGCGCTGGCGGACATCGAGGTCGGGATGCTCCAGGGCGCGCTCGAGGTATTCGCGTGCCGGGTGGCCGATGGCCGCCAGTGCCTCGCGGGCGGAGTGTTGGCGGGTGCCGTCGGCGGCCTCGGCCACGAGGGCAGGTACGGCTTCGGCCGCGCGCAGGTCGCGCAGCACGTGGCAGGCCCGCCACCGGCCGTAGCGGTCGCCCAGTTGAAGCGCCACGATCGTCGGCTCGATGGATGCCGGGCCGATGCGGACCAGGGCGACCTGGGCGTAGTTGTGGCGGTGTCGCGGTCCACCATCGAGAAGACTGGCGATCCACGGCGCCGCCGGCGCTGCGGCCGGCCCCATGGCGCCCAGGGCCTCGCAAGCGCGGCGGATGGTGTTCTCGTCGCCGCTGTAAAATGCTTCGACGTGCTTGCGAATCTCCGGGGGCATGTCGTCGGGTATCTGTTCGCGAGGAATGCGCGGCCGGGCGGCGGCCTCATCCAGGCCCACGGGCCAATCTCCCAGCACCACCGCCACGATGACCAGGAATGCCATCATCAGCCCCGTGCGTGCGATGATGGGCCGTGCGTCTGGCGATGGTGCGCTGCGGCCTGACATGCAGATCACTCCATTTGGGTCTTACGTCGACTCGCATGATGATCGGTCGCCGGGCTGACCCCCGTTTGCCACCGATCGAGTCAGCGGCAATCCACTACACAGCGCCCACAGCACGACCGCACAAGCATAGGCCGCGCGTGGGGACCGCCGGCGTCGATAGTGGCCCAACGCGGCAACCGGCGGTCTGTTGCACGACATTCGCAGCCCATCCCGCGGGTGGCGGCGCGTGGGGCGACTGGCCGCTGGGCCCCGGATCGGCGACGGGGGGAGATTTCTTTGCCGTTTGGGGGCCGGGGCACGCAATAAACGCTGGGCAGGGGGGTTGAACGGTGCAGGAGCGCGGCGCGCCGAGTGGGGATCGGGGGCCATTTGCGGACTGTCTGGTCGGTTGGCAGGTCGAAGCATGGGTCTGAATCAGGATCAAGCTGGATGCCACGATGTTCGTGGTGATCGTGCGCTGCGGCGATGGACGGCAGGGGGGTTGGTCATCGCCTTGGGCATCGTGATCGGGCTGACGGTGGCCGACGTGGGGTGGGCAGGCGATGAAACCGAGCAGGGCGAGCAGGAGGAGGATCAGGAAGACTGGGATGCCGCGTATGAGCCGCCGCGGCCGGCGCCGTTGGTGCAGTTCGACCGCGCGGCGTCGCAGCACCTTGTTGAGGCTCACAGCCAGGTGGCGGCGGGGCGCCTGGATGAGGCCATCGAGTTGTTGCAGGATCTGGTCAGCAGCGACACGGCCAGCTTCCACCGCTACTTGGATGATGCCAACCGTCACGTGGCGGTCCATCGGACCGCTGAAGCCGCCATCGCCGCGCTGCCGCGCGAAGGGCGCCGGCGCTACGCGAGACGATATGAGGCCGCAGCGCGGCGGCTGCTTGAGATGGGCCGCGAGTCGGACCGGCCGCGGCTTCTTTACCGCGCTGCGAGGGAGTATTTCCACACGCCTTCGGGCCGGGCGGCGGCCGATGAACTGGCTCGCCTCGCCTATGCCGAAGGCCGGGGGCTGGAGGCGGGGTACTGGTGGCTGCGCCTGGCCGAGGCGCCGGGCACGGGAGCAGAGGGGGGAGGGGGAGGAGGCGATGGCGGCGATGGCGCTGATGACGCGGCGGCCTGGCATCTGTCGCGCGCGGCCCTGGCCTTTCACGCAGCGGCCTGGCCATCGCGTGCCGAGGCGGCGCTCGAGCGGCTGAAGGCGGCACACGAGGGCGCCCGCGGGCCCATTGGGGGGCAGGAGGTGGACCTTGCCGCCTTCGTACAGCGGGCGCTGGAGGCGGGGGCGGTCGAGCCGCCGCGGCCGAAGCGCGCGGCCGAATCGAGTTGGCTGTCCATGGCAGGGGGGGCTGATGGCCGCGCGGTCATGCCGCCGTTTGAGCCGGCGCCGGTGGCGGTGTGGAGCAGCGCCGCCAGCGGTCACGTCGCCGCGGCGGATGCGATGCTCGGCGGCTACGAGAGCGAGCACGGCCTGGGCGAACTGCAAGTGCGTGATGGGCGGATGGTTGTGACCAGGCCGCGGCCGTCGCGCCCGCCGCAGGGCATCGAACTGCCGGCAATGGTTCATCAGGTGATCGTCGATGGCCTGGCCATCCACCGGCAGCGCGACCGGATCGTGGCCACGGACCCTCACACCGGCGGTGAGGTCTGGTCTTTCGACCTGCCCCTTTTTGAGCCCCTGGAAGGCGGCGGGCTGGGCACGGGCAACCCGCTGATGCCCCTGGCGGGTGACATGGGCCGCCACACGGTCAGCTACGCCGACGGTGTGGTGTTCGCCACCGGCCGGTACGGCGGC
>PUMS01000254.1 GCA_003551485.1 Phycisphaeraceae bacterium
CGGCGGGCGCCGGCCACCAGGGCCGCGGTGCGGCCGCTGTCATCGGCCTCACCCGCCGCCTGCCGCACGCCGATCTTGAACTTCACCGCGTTGAACCCGTAGCGCTCGACCTGCCGTCTCAGGGTATCGACCTCCTGCTCGGCGGTGGTGTCGCGCCTCATGGTCGAGGCATAGACACGGATCGGCCGCGCCCGTCCGCCCAGCATCTGACAGACACTGCGGCCCTCGCGCCGGCCGCGCAGGTCCCACAACGCCGTATCCACACCCGCCAGCGCCCGCCAGACGTAGGTGCCGGGGAACTTGTATTCGCTCAGCGTCACCCGCTGCATCAGCGATTGGGTATCCAACGCATCCTGGCCCAGCGCGTGCGGCGCGATGTGGCGATGCACGCACGCGGCCGTGATGTCGGCGTTGAACGGCGCCGTCTGCCCCGTGCCCACCACGCCGTCATCGCCGTGGACCCGCACGATGCAGACGCGGCGGGTGGTGAAGGTTTCGATCTTTTCGATGCGCATGGCGGGTCTCCAATGCCGGTGTTGATACGCCGCAATCCCTGCCCGTCAGACCGTAAGCCGTCGCAGACAACCGGCCGGCCGCCGGCCCCCGAGCACGGTCAGCGGCCGTCACCCAGGCGGCAGGCATCGCCCACGTAGTGGATGTGGATGCGGTTGGTCACGCCGGGGGTGCCGATGGGATCGCCGGCGAGGATGACGATCGGGTCGCCGCGCTCGGCCCAGCCGCGCTCGAGCACCAGCTCATCGACCTGCCGCAGGAACGCATCCACGCTCGACGGCTGGGGCAGCTCGACGGGGTGGACGCCGAAGAGCAGCGTCGTGCGGCGAAGCGCGGCGGCGTTGGAACTGGCGGCGACGATGGGCATCTGGAAGCGGCTCTTGGACAGATACCGGGCGCTGCCGCCGAGCTGCGACCAGGTGACCACCATCTTCGCCCCCAGTTCATCCACGATCGCGCTGACGCCGCGCGCCAGCGCTGCGGTGCGGTAGCGGCTCTCGTGGAGGAACGATGGCCGCGACCGCGGCCCCACCAGCGGGCCGGCGATGTGCGGCTGCGTGGTCCGCGCGATGCGGGCCATCATCTGAGCCGCCGCGACGGGGTGCTTGCCCACCGCCGTCTCGCCTGAGAGCATCACCGCATCGGCCCCGTCGAAGATCGCGTTGGCCACGTCGCTGACCTCGGCCCGCGTGGGGTGGGCATGCTCGATCATCGACTGGAGCATCTGCGTGGCCACGATCACCGGCCGGCCAAGGTCGTGGGCCGTGGCGATGATGCGCTTCTGCACCACCGGCACCTGCGCCACGTCCATCTCGACGCCCAGGTCGCCCCGTGCCACCATGATGCCATCGGCGGCTTCGGTGATCGCCTTCAACTCATCCAGGGCCTGGGGTTTCTCGATCTTGGCGATGATCGGCGGCCGGTCGGCCTTGTCATCGACCTGTTCGGCGATGCGGCTCTTGAGCGCTTCGACATCCTCCCTGCGCCGCACGAACGACAGTGCCAGGAAATCCACTTCCGCCTTCAGCGCCCAGTCCAGGCATTGCAGGTCCCACTCGGTCAGTGAGGCAAGGCCGTGCAGTCGGGTGTCGGGCAGGTTCAGCCCCTTGGCCGAACTGACCGGCCCGCCCGACGTCACGCGGCACAGAAGTCTGGCGTTGTCGCCCTGGCCGTGGCGGTCGATGGCCAGAAGCCGGACCTGGCCATCATCGATCAGCACGCGGTCGCCCGGCTGCACATCCTCGATCAGTTTCGGCCAGGTGGTCGAGAGTCGGAAGGTGCGCACCCCCGCGAAGTCCGGCGCCGGGTCCACCGCCTCGATCGGCCGGGCCACGATCTCGACGCGGTCGCCGCTGTTCATATGCAGCCCGCCGGCGGCGATGCGCCCGATGCGGATTTTCGGCCCCGACAGATCGCCCAGCACCCCGACGATGCGTCCTTGCTGCTCCGCCGCGGCCCGGATGCGCTCGAGCGTCTTCTGGAACTGCTCGATATCCCCATGCGAGAAGTTGATGCGGAACACCCGCACCCCCTCATCCATCAGCCGCAGCAGCGTTTCGACCTCACCCGAGGCCGGGCCGACGGTGACGATGATCCTGGTCAATGCAATCGCGCCGGGCACATCCACGGCGGAGATTGTAGCCGTTGGCGGCACCGGGCGGATCGAGGCTCACAGGCCCAGCACGTGGTTCATGCCGTAACGGCCGGGTGGCTGGTGGCGCAGCCATGCGGCGGCGCGCAGCGCGCCGCGGGCGAAGATGTCGCGGGTGGAGGCGATGTGGGTCAGTTGAACCTCCTCGCCGAGCGTGGCGTAGCTGACCGTGTGGCGGCCGACCACATCCCCGCCGCGCAGCGCGTGCATGCCGATCTCGCCCTGGCGCCGGGCGGCCTCGGCGCCGTGACGGCCGTGGGTCAGGTCGCGCTGCGGGTCGCAACCGGTGGCCTGGCAGATGGATTGGGCCAGGCCCATGGCCGTGCCGGAGGGTGCATCCTTCTTGAAGCGGTGGTGCATCTCGGTGATCTCGATGTCGTAATCGGGCCCGAGCGTCTGCGCCACCCGCGCGGCCAGGTCCATCAGCAGGTTCACCCCCAGGCTCATGTTCGGTGCCTGCACGATGCCGATCGATGCCGCCGCGGCGTCGATCGCGGCGTGGTCCTGCTCACCCAGACCGGTGGTGCCGATGACCACCGCGAGCTTCGATGGGGCCGCGCCCTCGAGCAGTCGGCGGGTGGCGGCGGGGTGGGTGAAGTCGATGACCACGTCCGCCGACCCGGCCGGTGGCAACCGCTCGGTGAGGGGCAGGCCCAGCGGCTCGAGCCCGGCGAGCGTGCCGGCATCGCTGCCCAGCAGGGCGTGGCCGGGCGCCTCGATGGCGGCGGTGAGCGTGAACTCGCTGCCTTCGGTGGCCAGGGCGATCAGCCGCCGGCCCATGCGGCCCGCGGCACCGTGGACGATGATTCGTGTCATGACAGGCTCCTGAGCTGCGGATCGAACGTGCCGCGACCAGGCCGCCTCCGCCGCGCGGCGAGGCCGGGTCCATCGCAGCGCGATGAACATAGGAGCCGGCACGATGCCGAGCAAACGGCACGGCGGGTAGCAGGCCTCGGGCGGTGTGCATCGCAACTCTTGCGGAATGCCTCTTGCTCCCCTCTCCCCTCGGGAGAGGGGCCGGGTGTGAGGGCGGATTCGGAAGAATGTGCCACGTTTCCTGGCGCCCCAAGGTGTAGGGTGGGTAGAGCGAGGCTTTGCGAGCGAAACCCACCATAGGGCGTGGCGACGGCAACAGGCGCTGGGGCCTTGCACCGGGTCAGCAGGGCCGGGAAAGGCAATGGAAGCACCCCCCACAGGCCATGGTAGCCTTGGGAAGCAGTCGCGCGGGCCGTGCTCGCACGGCTTGGTGGTGGGTTTCGCTCGGCAGACCTCGCTCTACCCACCCTACGTGGTACGTGCTGCCGGCCAGTGTGGAGCACTGCTGGACAAGCCATCCGTGATACCCAGCGCAAGTGCCACGGAGTTGCACCGCCCGACCGGCTCACCGCGTCGTCGCGGCGTAGCCGTCGGGGTGGGTTTTGAACCACTGCCAGGCGGTTTCGATGATGCGCTCGATGTCGGTGTAGCGGGGTTTGAAGCCCAGCTCGCGCTGGATCAGATCGGCGTTGGCGTACAATTCGGGCGGATCGCCCGGCCGCCGCGGGCCGGTGGTGATGGCGAAGTTCACGCCCGTGACGGCCCTGGCGGCATCGACCATCTGCCTCACGCTGTAGCCGCGGCCGATGCCGAGGTTGTAGAAGCGGGCATCGCCGTCCTTCAGTGCCTCCATCGCCAGGATGTGGGCATCGACCAGGTCCTCGACGTGGATGTAGTCGCGGATGCAGGTGCCATCGGGCGTGGGGTAGTCCTCACCGAAGATCGACACCTGCTCGCGCTTGCCCAGGGCCGCCTCGAGCATAACCGGGATCAGGTGCGTCTCGGGGTCGTGGTCCTCGCCGAGCGAGCCGTCGGCGGCGCAGCCGGCGACGTTGAAGTAGCGCAGGGCCGTGAAGGCGAACTCGGGCACGGCCGCGGCTTGGTCGGCGAGCATCCGCTCGACGAAGAGCTTGGACCAGCCGTAGGGGTTGATCGGCCTCTGGGGCATGGTCTCGACGATGGGCATGGTCTGCGGGATGCCGTAGGTGGCGCAGGTGGAACTGAAGACCATCCGCGGCACGTTTGCATCGGCCATGGCCTTCATGAGGCTCAGCGACCCGGCGGTGTTGTTGTCGTAGTAGCGCAGCGGCTGCTGGACCGATTCACCGACGTAGGCCAGGGCCGCGAAGTGCATCACGCAGTCGATCGCCTGCTGCTGGAGCAGGCCGGTGAGGGCCTGCGTTTCGCGCAGGTCGAGCTTCTGGAAGTGGGCCTGGGGATGGACGGCGGCGGCGTGGCCGCGCTCGAGGTTGTCAATGATGCTGACGCGGTGTCCGGCCTCGATGAGGGCCTTGGCCGCGTGCGAGCCGATGTAGCCGGCACCGCCGGTGACGAGGACATTCATGGGCAAAGCTCCGCAATGGGGCGGGAAGCGGGCATTATAGGGACGCGGAGCGGGTACGGTTTGCGATCGGTGCTTTGCGTGGCAGCGAAGTGGGATGAGGGCTTTCAGTCCGGCTCGGGCTGACTCTGTTCCCGTTGATGCGAGAGGATCACCTCGACCGCGGCGGTGATGTCGTCGACCACCGCCAGATGGGGCGCTTCGCGCTCCGCGGCGGGTTGCTCCTCCCGGCCGCGGCCGGTGCGAACCAGGATCGGTTGCACACCCGCTCGCAGTGCCGATTGGACGTCCGTGAGCCGGTCGCCGATCATCCATGAGCGGGCCAGGTCAAGCCTGCGGTGGTGGGCGGCGCGCCGCAGCGGCTCGGGGCCGGGCTTGGCCTCGCGGTGATCGGTGTAGGCCGCAAGCACGGCGCGCTGGGGGTCGGGCTCGCTGGTCGAATAGCGGATGCCGTCGATGTGCCCGCCCTCGCGCTCGAGCTGCCGGGCGAGGTGATCGTTGGTCATGTCCACCACTTCGCGGCCGTAGCACCCGCGGCCGACGGCATTCTGGCTCGACACCATGATGCGCACGAAGCCAGCCTCGCCCAGCCTTCGCAGCGCCGCACCGGCGCCGCGGATCATGCGGATGTCACCGGCCCCGCCGCGGAACGAGGGCTTGTCCGCGAGCGTGCCATCGCGGTCGATGAACACCGCGGGCCGCTTCGTCAGCCACTGCTCACCCAGCGACTGCTCGGTCATCGTCACGGGCGCCTGGCCCGATGGGTCGATATCGAACAGCCGCCACGGAAACGGTGCCTCGCAGAAGGCCGGGCAGGTGGCAAAGCAGGTCGAGCCGATCCGGATCGGTTTCGTGCCGGGGTGGTAGTGGGCGCTGAGGCTCAGGGGCACGCGGCCGCTGGCGGCGGTGTGTTGGGCCAGGTGCTCGCCCTCCTCGTAGGTGTGCGGGTAGCGCTCGTTGAGCGCCGGGGTCACCACGTAGTGTTGCAAGTGCACCTGCGGCGGGGAGCGGTCATCGGCGAGCATTTGTTCCCACAGCAGGCGCGGCGGGTCGTACCTTCGCGGCACGTGGCAGGCGTGCTCGCGGTCGATGAACCGCACCAGGCGAACGCCGCCGATCTCGACCACGTGCTCTGTCCCGTCGAACACCTCCCAGAACACCTCTTCCCAGTCATGGTTGCCCGGCAGCACCACGTAGGGCAGGCCGACCGCCTCCAGCCGCTCGCGCACAAGCCGGTAATCGGCGCGCACGCGCCGGAGCCAGTCGTCGAGATCGAGGCCGGGAAAGTCGGGGATCGGGTGGATGAGGAACTCGGGCACATCCAGCAGGTCGCCGGTGACGGCGATGACCTCGGCCCCCGCAGCGACGATGCGCTCGAGTGCCCCGGTGAAGCAGTCGGCCATCGTTCGGCTGTGACGCTTGACCTGAGCCGGGGGCGCCGGCAGGTGCTGCCGCAGGTGCAGGTCGGTGATCTGGGCCAGTCGCATGGGAGGGGAGTATATCCCGCCCCCGCAAGAGAAGAGCAGAGCAGCAGGCCGCGCCGCTCGGCGCCGTTGTCAACGAAATGACTGAGCGGTACCAGGCGGGGGTGTGCCAGAACTTTCGGCGCTGGATGGCGCAACATTCATGGGATGGCGATGGGTGTTTTGCAGCCGGGGCACCTGGCATGTGTGACAAGCGCTCGTGGATGAGCCATCGGTGGCGCCCGGGGTGGGGTGTCGAAGAGGTGGCCGGGCCGCGGGGGCCGCGGCGGTGGGTCCGGTTCGCTTGACCCACCCTACCTGCTGCTCCGGGGGTCTCAGCCCTCTTCCTCAGCCCCGCCATCGAGCAGTGTGCGGAGGCCGGGGCGGAATACCACCTTGTCCTCGACCACCGCCAGCTTCTCATCCAGGAACATGTCCGTGGCATCGGCCAGCACCTCGGCCTCGAGTTCGTAGCCCTTTCGCCGCACATCCTCGGCACTGTCGCGGCCGACGTCGATGTGGAACACGTCCTGGATGATGATCGGCCCCTCATCCAGCGCTTCGGTGACGAAGTGGGCCGTACACCCGGTCACCCGCACGCCGCTTTCCCATGCCTGGTGATAGGGCCGGGCGCCGGGGAAGTGGGGCAGCAGGGAGGGGTGGATGTTGATGATGCGGTGGCGGAAGGCCTCGACCACCTCGGGCACGAGGATCTGCATGTACCGCGCCAGCACCACCAGGTCGGCCTCGTAGTGCTTGAGTCGCTCGAGCACCCACTGCATGTGCGCGGCCTTGTCGTCGCTGGGTTTGTGCTCGAAGGCGATGTTCGCCTCGCGGGCCAGCGGTTCGAGCTTGTCGTGGTTGGACAGCACCGCCACGATCCGGCCGCGGCCGTCAAAGCGGCCGATGAACTGATCCTCGATCAGCCTGGCCAGGCAGTGCGGCTCCTTGCTGACCAGCGCCACGATGCGCTTTTCCTTCTGGCGGCTGCGCAGCGTCACGCGGACGCGCATGTCGATCTGCCCGCCCAACTCCAGCAGCCCGGTGATCAGCTCATCGAGGCTCGAGGACATGTCGGTCAGGTCCACGAGCATGTCCATCAGGAAGTGGCCGTGGACGACCTGCTGCTGGATATCTTCGATGTTGATGCCGTGCTCGGCCACATAGGTGGCGAAGCGGGCAACCACGCCCTTCTGGTCGCGCCCCATGACGCTGACGATGGCCTTGATCTGGCTCATGGCATTGATGCTCCCGGCCGCCGGCGGCGCTGGATGCAGCAACAACCGACAGACCGGCCCGATTGTAGGGATCGCCAACGCGGCGGCAACGTGAGGGCGATCGCCGAAGGGGCGATGGGCGGGGGGAGGGGCGGGGGGGCGCGGGTTGCCTGTTGGCCCACCAACGCTCCCGGCCGACGTCAGGTGCCTGCTGCTCCATGTCCCCTCCCGCGGGCAGCAAGGGGCTGGGGTGAGGGCGGATACGGCAGGTTCGTCCGAGCCTCCCTCACCACCCCTCACCCCCACCGGCCCGGCGGAAGCCGGTGGCGTTGCCGGTTGCATCGGGCCTGTTAAAATCGGCCCCATCGAGCGGCGAGGTGCCACCCCCGCCCCTGGGGTCCGCCCCGCCCGCGGACGGCCCGCGATACCGTATAGTCCCAACCCCGCACCCC
>PUMS01000412.1 GCA_003551485.1 Phycisphaeraceae bacterium
GCAGCCTCCGGGGCGACACCGTCGCCGGCAGCGGTCCCGGCGGTGGAGGGCTCGGCCAGAGCGGTCCCGGCGGAGGCGGCCCCGGCGGGCCTCGCACCCGAGGCGCGGGCGTTGCGGCCCGATTCGTCGGGCATCGCGCCGGTGACACCCCAGCCCCAGCCGGGGCCCGGACTGGTGCCCGCGCTGTTTGCCGCACTCGGCGCCTTTCACATCGTGGTCGCGATGGGCATTGCCGGCTGGGTGATGGCGCAGCTCGCCAATGGGCAGGTGAGCGATGGGCGTCTTGCCGGGATGAACCGCGCAGCGCGGCTTTACTGGGTGGCCGCGGCGGTGGCGTGGGTGGTGCTGCTGCCGCTGCTGCAACTGGCGTGATCGCCGCGCTGCGAAGCGGCGATGCAACGATGAAATGGAACGAGGATGAGCCAAACCCCACAGAAACCCGAATCACCCGGCGGCGATGCGGCCGCGGCCGGTGCCAACGGCCGGTTCATCTTCCCACCGTGGTCCAACTACCTGCTGCCGGTGCTGGTGATCCTGGTCATCTTCGCCGCGGCCTACCTGCCGGTGCTGCTGGTGCTGGGCCTCGACCCGCGCACCACGGACGTGGGCTATGCGCCGGATCAGCCGGTCGAGTTCAGCCACGCCCTGCACGTGGGGCAGCTTGGCCTGGACTGCCGCACCTGCCACAGCAATGTCGAGGACAGTTCCTTCGCCGCGCTGCCCACCACGCAGACGTGCATGAGCTGCCACACGAACATCCGGGCCGACAGCCCCATGCTCGAGGCCGTGCGGGATAGCTATGAAACCGGCGAGCCCCTCGCCTGGCGCAAGGTGCACGACCTGCCCGATCATGCCTACTTCGACCACGCCGCGCACGTGAACAAGGGCATCGGCTGTGTGACCTGTCACGGCCCGGTGGATCAGATGGAAAAGATGTACCAGCACGAGCCGATGAGCATGGCCTGGTGCCTGGAGTGCCACCGCAACCCCGAAAGGCACATCCGCCCGCGCGAAGAGGTCTTCAACATGGACTGGGACCCGCAGCGCGACGCCGGCCGCAGCCAGGAGCAGCTCGGCCGGGAACTGTTGAAGGAATACGGCGTGGAGTCGCGCTACTCGATGGAAAGCTGCTCACGATGTCATCGATGAAACCAAGCCACGAAAACGCGCCCGTGCCCGGCCCGCCGCAGGATGTGACCGACCCCGGTCACGATGGCCTGGCCTACTGGCGCAGCCTCGAGCATCGCGCCCAGTCGCCGCAACTGCTGGCCGAACTCGAGCAGGAGTTTCCCGGCTATTCGGCCGAGGCGATCACCGACGTCTCCCGGCGCGGGTTTCTCAAGCTCATGGCCGCATCGATGGCGCTGGCGGGCCTGACACTGAGCGGCTGCCGTCGCCGCCCGCAGCGCCAGGTGCATCCGTTTGCCCAGGGCGTCGAGGGCATGAAGCCCGGCCAGACCGAGCAGTACGCCACGCTGACCCACCTGGGCGGTGTGGCCACGGGCGTGCTGGCCACCAGCTTCGATGGCCGGCCGATCAAGATCGAGGGTAACCCGCTGCACCCGTACTCGCTGGGCGCGGCCGATGCTTTCTCGCAGGCCAGCGTGCTGTCACTGTATGACCCCGACCGCAGCCGCACCCCCCTTCAGCGCCGCACGGGGCGCGGCGGGCGGACGGTGGATGCGTTCATGCCGCGCTCGTGGCGCGACTTCGAGCGATTCGCCCGTGCCCACTTCGAAGAGCTTGCCGCACAGCGAGGCCGCGGCCTGGCGGTGCTCTGCGAGCCGAGCGCCTCACCGACACTGCTGCGGCTGCGCCAGGAACTTCTCGGCCGCTTTCCCGAAGCGCAATGGCACGTATGGGAACCCGTACACCGCGATGATCAGATCGAGGGCACCCGCCTGGCCTTCGGCCGGGCGCTTCGGCCGCTATACCGCTTGGATCGCGCGGCCGTCGTAACCTGCTTCGAGGCCGACCTGCTGGGCCGTCACCCGGCCCATCAGCGCCACGCCCACGACTGGGCCACACTTCGGCGCCGTGCCGACCAGGGCCGGATGAACCGGCTCTACGCCATCGAGGCCAATTACTCGCTCACCGGCTCGGTCGCCGACCGCCGCCTGGCGGTGGCGCCGTCGCGCATCGGCCTCTGCCTGCACGCCCTGGCGGCGAAGCTGAACGTGGCCGATGAACCGGCCGGCGAGTTCAGCGCCGATGAGGCGGCGCTCATCGGCCGCATGGCCGCGGACCTCCGCCAGCACGAGGGCCGGGCGCTCGTGGCGGTCGGGCCTTCGCAGCCGCCGCGGGTGCATGCGCTGGCTCATGCGATCAACCATGCGCTGGGGGCCATCGGGCAGACGGTGAGCTTCACCGATGAGCCGGAGGGCGAGGATGGCGGCTGCGTAGCATCGCTTCGCGAACTGAGCGGGTCGATCGAAGCCGGTGAAGTCCGCACGCTTGTCATCCTCGCTACCAATCCCTCTTACGATGCGCCGGCCGACATGGTGCCCAACCTCGGCCGCGACGGGTTGACCACGATCCACCTGGGCAGCCATTTCAATGAAACCGCCGCAAGCTCGAGTTGGCACCTGCCCATGGCGCATGAACTGGAGTGCTGGGGCGATGGCCGCGCCTGGGATGGCACGCCCGGCGTGCAGCAGCCGCTGATCATGCCGCTGTTCGAGGGCCGCTCGCCCATCGAACTGCTGTCGCTGCTGGCCGGTGACAAGCAGGAGGGACTCGAGCTGGTCCGCCGCACGTGGCAGGGGATGCTGGACGGCGGCGATGAGGATGCCTTCGAGCGCCAGTGGCGCAAGGTGGTCCACGATGGGCTCTGGGCAGACGGGGCCTGGCCCACGGTCGATGCCAATGAACTGCGATCGCCTCAGGCGCCTGCGCAGCGAGAGGTCGAGATTTCGGGTGAGGGGGGTGAGGGGGGCGACGAGATGGAACTGCTGTTCATCCCCGACACCTCGATGCACGATGGCCGCTTTGCCAACAACGGCTGGTTGCAGGAACTGCCCGACCCGCTGACGAAGCTGACCTGGGACAACGCCGCCCTGATCAGCAAGCCCGATGCCGACCGCCTGGGCGTGGGCAACGGCGATGTGCTGGCCATCGAACGGCGCAACGGCGGGGGCAACGCCCACCGCCTCGAGATCGCCGCCTACATCATGCCCGGCCTGGCGCGGGGTACGCTGGTGCTGCCGCTGGGTTACGGCCGTCGCCGCGCCGGCCGCATCGGTGAGGGCGTGGGGTTCAACACCTACCAACTCCGCGCATCCGACGGCCAGTGGATCGCACCCGGTGCTGCTGCGCAGCGCACCGGCCGGCACTACCGCCTGGCCATGACGCAGGACCACCACCTGATCGATGCCGTGGGCATGTGGGGCCGCACCACGCGCGTCGGCGAGCAGGGCCGGTCCGGCTACCTGATCCGCGATGCGAGCCTAAGCGACTACCGCCGCGACCGCCACGTCTTCCGCCGCAACGGCCACGGCGGCGTGTCGCTTCAGCTCTTCGAGCCGGCCCATGCCTACAACGAGCCGCACGCATGGGGCATGGCCATCGACATGAACAGTTGCACCGGTTGCAGCGCGTGCGTGATCGCCTGCCAGGCCGAGAACAACGTGCCCATCGTCGGCAAGCGCGAGGTGGCCAACAAGCGCGAGATGCACTGGCTGCGCATCGACCGCTACTTCAAGGGCCCGGTCGAATCGCCTGACACCGTTCACGTGCCCATGCCCTGCGCCCACTGCGAGAATGCGCCCTGCGAAGAGGTCTGCCCCGTGGCGGCGACGGTGCACGACTCCGAGGGGCTCAACGTCATGGTCTACAACCGCTGCATCGGCACGCGCTACTGCGCCAACAACTGCCCCTACAAGGTGCGGCGGTTCAACTACTTCGACTACCACGCCACCGACCCGCGCGGCCGGGCGAGGCCGTGGCTGGGCATCCCCGACCGCCAGCAGCACGAGGGCATCGACCCGGTTCGGCAGTTGGGCTTCAACCCGGACGTGACCGTGCGGATGCGCGGCGTGATGGAAAAATGCACCTACTGCACGCAGCGCATCACCGCTGCGCGCATCCACGCCAAGGGCGAGGCCGCACGCGGTCAGCGCGAGGATGAGCGGGTGCGCGACGGCGAAGTGACCCCCGCCTGCGCTGCGGCGTGCCCGACGCAGGCGATCGTGTTCGGCGATCTCAATGACCCCGAAAGCCGCGTCTCGAAGCTGCTACGCGGCAACCGGGCCTACGAGATGCTCGAGGAGTTCAACCTGCGCGCCCGCACGCGCTACCTGGGCAAGGTCAGAAACCCCGCCGGCCCCACCGCCGCCGCGGCCGAGGAAAGCTGATAACGGCGATAGAACATGGCCAATGTCACCATCCATTCCAGCCCCGCCGCGGCCGCCGAGTACGCGGCCAACCTCGGCGATGACCCCACCACCCGTGCGCCCCTGGTCACCGGCGGCCACGACTTTGCCAGCGTCACCGACAAGGTCATCGACCTGAACCTGCGCCGGCCCACCCGCGGCTGGTACATCGGCTTCGCCTGCTCGCTGGCGCTGCTGTCGCTTTTGCTGATCACCATCGCCTACATGCTGGTCACCGGTGTGGGCGTGTGGGGCAACAACAACACGGTGGGCTGGGGCTTCGACATCATCAACTTCGTCTTCTGGGTGGGCATCGGCCACGCGGGGACGCTGATCTCGGCCATCCTCTTCCTGCTGCGGCAGAACTGGCGAACGGGTGTCAACCGCTTCGCGGAGGCGATGACGATCTTCGCGGTGATGTGTGCCGGCATCTTTCCCGCGCTGCACGTCGGACGCGTGTGGCTGATCTACTGGCTGGCGCCGTATCCGGACCAGATGGCGATGTGGCCGCAGGCGCGCAGCCCGCTGCTGTGGGATGTGTTCGCCGTGACCACCTACGCGCTGGTCTCGACGATGTTCTGGTACGTGGGCATGATCCCCGACCTGGCCACGCTGCGCGACCGGACCAAGAAGCGCATCGCGCAACTGGTCTACGGCATCCTGGCGATGGGCTGGAACGGGTCCAACCGCCACTGGGTGCGCTTCGAGCGGGCCTACCTGCTGCTGGCGGCCCTGGCCACGCCGCTGGTGCTCAGCGTCCACAGTGTGGTCAGCTTCGACTTCGCCGTCAGCAGCCTGCCGGGCTGGCACGCGACGATCTTCCCGCCCTACTTCGTGGCCGGGGCGGTCTTCGGCGGCTTCGCCATGGTGCTGGTGTTGGCCGTGCCGGCGCGGCAGTGGCTGGGTCTGAAGGACCTGATCACGATGCGGCACCTGGAGAACATGTGCAAGATCATGCTCGGCACGGGGCTGATCGTGGCCTACGCCTACGCCGTCGAGTTCTTCACCGCCTGGTACAGCCACCACCACTACGAGCAGTTCGTCTTCCTCAACCGCGCGGTGGGCCCGTATGCCTGGGCCTTCTGGGTGATGGTGGCCTGCAACGTGGCCATCCCGCAGCTTCTGTGGTTCAAGAAGATGCGGACTAACGTGTGGGTGATCCTGGCGGTGGCGGTGTGTGTGAACATCGGCATGTGGTTTGAGCGGTTCGTGATCGTGGTCACGAGCCTGCACCGCGACTTCATGCCCTCGGCCTGGGCGATGTTCACCCCGACGTGGGTGGACCTGGGCATGTTCGCCGGCAGCTTCGGGCTGTTCTTCACGCTGTTCCTGCTGTTCTGCCGCTTCCTGCCGGTGGTGGCCATGGCCGAGGTCAAGACCATCATGCCCGCCGCCCACCCCAAGCACGGCCCCGACCGCTACGACTACCAGCCCGACCCCGATACCGAGCCGCCCCTGCGCCGCGGCCACTGGTGGACCTGATCTCAACGGGTGCGACCGATGCAGAACCAACACACCGACAACCCCAACGATGCCGCCCCACCGCCACCTCCGCCGGGCGGGCAGCGCGCCTTCGCCGTCATCGGCCAGTTCACCGATGTGGACGCCGTCATGGATGCGGCCGAGAAGCTGCGCGACGCCGGCTTCTCTCAATGGGATGTACACAGCCCCTTCCCCATCCACGGCATCAACCGCGCCATGGGCCTGCGCCCGACCATCCTGCCCTGGATCGCCCTGGTCCACGGGGTGATCGGGGCACTGCTGGGCCTGGTGCTGGTCTGGTGGACCAATGCATGGACCTTCACCGGCCTGCCGGCGCCGCTTCAGGGCTATCCGTTCCTGGTCAGCGGCAAGCCGCTTTTCAGCCTGCCGGCCAACATCCCCATCATCTTCGAACTGGCCGTGCTCTTTGCCGCCATCGGCACGGTGCTGGGCATGTTCGGCCTCAACAAGCTGCCCATGCTGCACAACCCGCTGTTCAACAGCGAGCGCTTCCGCCGCGTGACCACCGATGGCTTCTTCATCGTCATAGAAGTCGATGACCCGAACTACGATCCGCAACAGACCCCGCAACTGCTCCGCGACCTGGGCGCCACCGACATCGAAACCGTCACCGATGCCCCCGCCCCCGGAAGCCCCGGAACCTCCGCAACCCCCGGCACATCCGCCACGCCGCCCCCGGATGCAACCGGATGAACTTTCCAGTGGCCCACCGCCTGGAAGCCGCACCATGCCAACCTACCGCGATGAACGATTCCCCTTCCCCTCACCCGGCCGCCTGAGGCGCGAGCTGCGCCTGGGCCGTCCGCCGTGGCGGATCATCGTGTCGCTGCTGATCCTGGTCGTGATCGCCTCGGTGCCCATCGCCATGATGCTGCACGTCCGCGGCACGCTCTCGCCCAAGCCGCGGGTGCAGCCGTTCCAGGACATGGCCGTCCGACCCGGCGCCGGCCCGCAGGCCGAGAGCCGCCTGTTCGCCGACGGCCGCGCCATGCGACCGCCGGTGCCCGGCGCCGTGGCACGCGGCCGGCTGGCCGATGATGACCACTACTACCGCGGCTACCGCATCGAACGCGACCCGGACACCGGCGCGGCGGAGCTGCGCTTCTATGAAGACCTGCCTGAACGCGTCGAGGTCACCGACCGGCTGCTCACCCGCGGCCGGGAGATGTACATGGCACACTGCGTTGCCTGCCACGGGCAGTCCGGCCGCGGCGAGGGGCTTGTGAGCCTGCGGGCCATCGAGCTCAACGAGCCGGGCTGGGTGCCGCCGACCTCGCTGCTGGATGAGCAGGTGCTCGAGCGAGAGGCCGGCCACCTCTACAACAGCATCCGACAGGGCATCCGCAGCATGCCGCCGCTGGGCACCCGCATCGACACCGCCGACCGCTGGGCCGTGGTGGCCTGGGTGCGACAGCTCCAGCAGGCCGAGGCCGATGAGCAAGCCCCCCCCGGAAGCCCCGCTCCCCCTGACGACCAGACCGAGGAGTAACCCACGTTGGGCGCACCTGACATCCGCCAGTTCGACACCGATGCCCTCCCCGCCGCCCCATCGCCCGGTCGGCGGCCGATCAGGCTGCTGCTGGCCATCGCCTTCATCGGCCTGGCCGCGGCGGCGATGCACGCTGCGCTCGTCGAGGATGGCTTTCGCCGATTCATGCTGGCCTACCTGGTGGCCTATGCGTTCCTGCTGAGCCTGACGCTGGGCTCGATGTGCTTCGTCCTGCTCCAGCACCTGACGCGGGCGGGCTGGTCGGTGCTGGTGCGGCGGCCGGCGGA
>PUMS01000436.1 GCA_003551485.1 Phycisphaeraceae bacterium
ACCCCCCGGTCTTCTACCCCAACCGCGGCCAGACCCGCCGCGACATCCTCGAGGCCACCTTCGCCGGACGCGATGCGATCCAGACCGACTGGGTGTTCCTGCTCCCGGCGGACATGGCCCCGCGCTTCCTGCGGGTTCGCAACATCCGCTTCGACCTGCGCCAGGTCGGTGCTCAACGCCCGCCCGATGGTGCCACCGCCGACGACCTCGCGGCCACCGACCCGTTCAGCGGCCTGGCCAACGTGCATCGCGATGTGGCCGACGTGGCCGAGATGGCCGCCACGTGGCAGTGGAGCAGCCAGTTCGGGATGACCTTCAGCAGGAATCAGACCTTCGCCGGAAGCCCGCAGTGGGAGGAGAATGCCGTGGTCAGCGCCAGGCCCCAGCGCGTGCCCCGACCGCCCGATCGGGTGGGCAGGCCACTGCAGATCACGGGTATTGCAGTGCATGCCGGCCACGAGGTGGCGCGCGTGCGACTTGCCCCTTCGGATGTGCGCGGTCTGCTCCTGGCCGAAGCCGACAGCACCCGCGGCGCCGAGCCGGACCACTACTGGCTCGAGTATCAGTACGAGGGCGAACGGCGAAAGACCGCGCCGCGGGCCTGGTTCTTCCAGGAGGATGATGTCGACGGCGGTCAGTACCGCTGGGCCGTCGAGGCGGACATCGGCGGCTTCCGCAGCGTCGGTGACATCCCCCTGCGCGACGCCGGCGAGGACAACCCCTTCTACCTCTACTTCGCCGTACCCGAAGGCGGCCGGCCCACGGCCATCGGCGTCCGCGACCAGACGGCACAGCAACTGGGCGGGCCGGCCGGCGGGGGCGGTGGAAACTGAACGGTGGACCGGGCAGACCGGAACACCCGCGGGGCGATGGGATGGACTACCGCGGCCGGCGAATCGTGGTCATGGGGCTGGGGCGGTTCGGCGGCGGGGTGGGGGTGACGCGGTTCCTGGCGTCGCGCGGCGGGCGCGTGCTGGTGACCGATTCGGCCGCGCCCCAGACCCTCGCGGCCAGCGTCGCCCAGCTCGATGGCCTCGATGTCGAGCTGCGCCTCGGCGAGCACCGCGAGGCCGACTTCGCCGCCGCGGATATGGTCGTGGTCAACCCCGCGGTCAAGCCCGGCGGCAACCGCTTCCTCGAAGCCGCCGTCGACGCGGGGGCCGAACTGACCAGCGAGATCGCCCTGCTGCTGCGCCACCTGCCCTCGCGCCGGCGCGTGATCGGCGTCACAGGCACGGCGGGCAAGTCCACCGTGGTGGCGATGCTCGGCCACGTCGTGGCATGCTGCCTCGGCCCCGGCCGCGTACACACCGGCGGCAACCTCGGCGGCTCGCTGCTGATGCAGCTCGATCGCATCGGCGGCGATGACTGGGTGGTGCTGGAGCTGTCGAGCTTCATGCTCGAGCGCCTGCGGGCCGAGACCTGGTCGCCGCACATCGCGGTGGTGACCAACCTCTCACCGAACCACCTCGACTGGCACGGCTCGTTCGAGGCCTACATCGCCGCCAAGCAGGCCATCCTGGATCATCAGCAGCCCGGCGATGTAGCCATCCTCCGCGGCGAAGCGCTGCGCCACCTGCGGCCGGCGGCTGGCGTGCGATGCCTGTATGAGGACAACGCACGCAGCGCGGCTTCTCTCTCCCCTCTCCCATTGGGAGAGGGGCCGGGGGTGAGGGCAGGCTCGGACGGGCCACCGTGCGTTCTCCCTCACCCCAGCCCTCTCCCGGGGGGAGAGGGAGCAAAAACTGCCCCGGAGGGAGAGGGAGCAGGACCTTCATCGCATCCGCAAATCCGGTTGAAGGTCCCCGGCCGTCATAACCGCGACAACGCCCGCACCGCCCTGGCCGTGGCCGGCGCGGCGGGCGTGGACATGCAGCAGGCGGCAGAGGCACTGGCCGGCTTCGCCGGACTGGCCCATCGCCTGCAACTGGTCGCCGAGCACGCGGGTGTGCGCTATTTCAATGATTCAAAGTCCACCACGCCCGAATCGCTGGCCCGTGCCATCGAGAGCTTCGAGCCCGGCCGGGTGCACCTGATCCTCGGCGGTTATGACAAGGGCAGCGACTTTGCCGGCCTCGCCCGCCGCATCGCCGAGCATTGCCGCGCGGCCTACAGCATCGGCACCACCGGCCCGGCACTGGCTGCGCTGATTCGCCGTGCGGGGGGCGAGGGGCAATGCCTCGGCCGGCTCGAGGATGCGGTCGCCGCGGCCGTTGCCCGCGCGCGGCCCGGCCAGACGGTGCTGCTTTCGCCCGGCTGTGCCTCGTGGGACCAGTTCGACAACTTCGAGCAGCGCGGCGAGGCATTCATCACCGCCGTCAAGCACCATGCGGCAGGACGGTCGTGATGCCCCCGGCGGTAACAAACTGCAATCGCATGGTGATTTATTGAGTTTTTCAAGATTGTGCGCCATTTTGCCCGCAACCCCATTGACAGGACGAAACCGATCGCGCATGATAGGGACGTCGAGCGGAAAGCATCGCACGACGCCTCAACTTGCCCCCGGAAGCCCGCGTCGCTCCCTCGTGGAACGGCGCGGGTTTTTTGTTGTATCCGCCTCCAGCCGGGAACAGGCCGGCCACTGCATGATCGACCCCGGACCGCGACGGCCGTATCGCGTGTGAGCGCTGGCCGTTGCGCTCCACCTGCGGGTGCAACTGTCAAACTGATGGAGCAGCGCGAATGGCGGCCGTTTTCGCTCTCCATGCGGTCGCAGCCGTTGCCCGTCAACCGCTTCGCGGGTATGATCCGCGCAGCTCAGCGCCACGCACCGGGCAGGACACCGCATCGCCACCTGCCCCGGCGCTGCACGATGGTGAGGGGGCGGGGCATGGCCGCGCAGGCTGCAACGGCACCGCGGCAGTCCAACAGGGGTTCAACACCGCCCGCGGCCGGGGGAAGGGCCGCCGGCCGGGGCCGATGGCCACGATGAGCGCGCAACGAATCGTCTACATCGTCGACGATGAGCAGTCCATGCGCGAAGCCCTTGCACGCCTGGTCCGCCGGGAAGGGTGGCGCTGCCACTGCTTCAGCTCGGCCCGAGGCTTCCTGGAAGACTTCCAGCCCCAGCACGCCGGGTGCCTGGTGCTCGATTTGCGAATGCCGGAGATGGACGGCCTGACCCTGCTGCGCACGCTGCGCGAGCAGAGCCATACGGTGCCGGTCATCTTCCTCACGGCCTACGGTACGATCCAGCAGGCCGTGCGCGCGATCAAGGACGGCGCCGTGCAGTTCTTCGAGAAGCCCGCCGACCCCCAGACGCTCATCACGGCCATTGCCACCGCACTGTCACAAGACAGGGATACCGGCCCCGACAACCCCTCCGACCCGTGCCCCACCGTGGCCGAACGCATCGCGACGCTCTCGGCCCGCGAGCGCGAGGTCGCCGACCTGATCGTCGCCGGCCACACCAGTGCATCCATCGCGAAGCAACTGTTCATCGCCGAGGGAACCGTCAAGGTCCACCGCGCCCACATCATGAAGAAGATGGGCGCCGACAGCGTGGCCGACCTCGTCCGCATGATGATGCAGGCAGACCGGCCCCAGCAACCGCCATCGCCGCCGCCCCCTCCCCCGCCCGGCACGGACCACCACAGCGGCGACAGCCCCAGCACCTGAGTGGCGCCCACTTCGCCGTGCCCCCACAGGCGCGAACCGTTGAGCACACCATCACTTTTTTCTTGATCCCGGGCGGCAGAGATTCGACGCCGGGGCGCAAGCAGCAGGCCCATTCGAATCCGTCCTTACCCCCGGCCCCGCTGCCGCTGCCGGCGCGTGGATGGGGACCGTTGCCCCGCTCGATGCCCACGCGGCGGGCCCACGCGCCTCACTCGTCCCGCGCGGCCTCAACCGACCCGTCGATTCCACGATTTTTTCGCCGCAGATCGCCCGATTCCCATTGCCCTGCCACGGCGGTTGTGATATCGTCGGTCCGCGCTGAGGGCCGGTTGGCCGGTACGGTGAATGCCGGGCGGATTCAGGGCCCGGCAGGCACGCAAGTGCGCTCAACAGGGTTGCTGATGGAAGCCCGCCCGCGGTTTCAAAATGACAGACGGGCGGATCGTCACTTGGTTCCGCCGCCGACACACCCCGCCGCGCTGCGCCCGCGGCGGCGGGGCGCCCGCTCCCTGCAATCGCGTGGCCGTGATGGACGTCTCACACGCAGAGAGAGGCTCGTACCGCAACGTACCCGCCGCCGCCGCCGACCCTGCCCCGGCCCTGCAATACCGCACGTTGCAGAGGCGTAGACCTTGCGCGGCCGTGTTTTCAAAGCAAGACCTGGCGAAAGATGGAGTGACCCATGAGTGACGGGCCGATTGCACACCAACGCCGCCGGGTCGGCGCCGCCGGACCCGCTGCGCTGGTCATCACCCTCGGCGCCCTTTGCATCGCGCTGATCAGCGCCCCGCCGCTGGCGGCACAGGACCAGCAGCAGACCGAGGCCGATGCGGCCTCGCGTGCGTTGCGCGCGGCTGATGGGCTCTACCAGGGCGGCTGGTACCGCCTGGCCGCGCCGGAGTACGAGCAATTCCTCGAGCGCTGGCCCGACCACGCCGATGCCACCATCGCCCGCTACGCCCTGGCCCTGTGCCGCTACCACCTCGGCGAGCACGAGTCCGCCGCGGAGCATCTCCAGACTGTCCTGGCCGATGATGACTTTGCCCACCGCGACGATGCCCTGGCCCTGCTGGGCTACTGCTACCTGAGCCTGGGTCAGCACGAGCGGGCGCTCGAGCCGATCGACCAACTCATTGAAAACCACGCCGACAGCGACCATTTCGGCACCGCCCTGGTCAACCGCGCCCACGCCCTCTACGTGCTGCAGCGCTTCGAGCAGGCCGAAGAGGCCGCCGGCGCGGTGGTCGAGGCCGACGGCATCGCCGAAGCCCAGCAGGCCGCGGGCCTCTACCTGCGCGCCATGGCACAGAACCGGCTCGCCCGACACGAGGCCTCGCAGCAGACCATCGAGCAACTGCTGGCGATGGACGAGCGGCTGATCGAGCGCTACCGCATCGATGCCCTGCTGCTGCTGGGCCAGGCCCTCGAGCGGCAGGGCGAGCTCGAGGGCGCGGCCGAGCAGTTCACCAAGATGCTCGAGGACGCGCCCGAGGCGCGCAGGAACCAGGCCCGCTACAGCCTCGCCGCCGTCCTCTACCGCCAGGGCGAGTACGCCCGGAGCATCGAGCACCTCCAGGCCCTGCTCGAGGCCGAGCAGCAGCGCGACAGCCCCAGCCGCTACGCCGCGCCCGCCCGTTTGCAACTGGGCATCGCCCAACTGGCCCACGAGCAGGTCGATGCTGCACGCAGCACGCTCGAGGCCGTGCTGCGCGACGATGAACAGCGCCGCGACCGTGCCCGCTACTGGCTTGCCCAGTGCGACATGGCCCAGCAGAACTACCAAGCAGCGCGAGAGCACCTCGATGAGCTGGTCGAGGCCGACCCCGGCTCGGTCAACCTCGCCGCGGTCCACTTCGACCGGGCGCTGTGCAACGCGATGCTCGATGAACACGAGACCGCCGCAGCGCAGTTCGCCGCCTTCATCGAGCAGTTCGAGGATGACCGCCGCATCGGGGAGGCCAGGTACCGCCAGGCCTACAGCCTCCACCGGCTCGATCGCTACGATGACAGCCTGGCCCTGGCCCAGCAGGTGGCCGGGATGCAGGGCCATCGCTTTGCCCGCCCGGCATGGGAACTGGCGGCGGAGAACCTGTTCCTCACCGAACGCTACGACAACGCCGCCCGCGCCTTCGCCGCCCTGGCGCGGGCAATGAACGAAGAATCCGAGCAGTGGCCGGTGGTCCACCTGAGGCTGGGCCAGTGCGCCTTCTACCAGGAAGCGTTCGACACCGCCATCGAGTGGCTGGAGAAGGTCGCTGATGACGACCGCATCGCGCAGCGGCCGGAGCTGCACGATGTGCTCTTCCTGCTGGGCGATGCCCGGCTTCAGCAGAATGAATACGAGCCCGCCGCGCAGGCGCTGAAGCGCTACATCGAGTTGAGCGAGGAAGGCCTCGATGAGGCGCGCTACAAGCTCGCCATGGCCCTTCACCGCCAGGACGAGGGCGCGGCGGCAATCGAGCAGTTGAACGGTGTGGTGGAAGGGTCGATGGACTCGCCCTGGGTGCAGCGCGCTGCGCTGCGCCTGGCGGGGCTGATCGAGCCTGAGGATGCCGCGCGGGCGCGCGGCCTGCTCGAGCGCCTGCTCGATGCCGATGACCTGCCCGAGACCCTGGCCGCGCCGGCGACCTATCGCCTGGCCTGGCTGAAGCTCGATGCCGGTGAGGATGTCGAAGCCGCCGATGGCTTCGCCGCCGTGGCCGAGCGCTTCAGCGAACACGAGCTGGCGCCCGATGCGGCCTACCGCCGCGCCCTGGCCCTGCACCGCGCCGAGCGCCACGAGGATGCCTTGCAGCGCTACGAGCAGTACCTGGCCGCACATGGCGGGGGCGAGCATGCGCTCCAGTCGCAATTCCGCGCAGCGCTGTGCGAACTGGAACTGGGGCGCTACGCCCCGGCCGCGCAGCGCCTCACCGCCCTGCTGGAGGCCGATGGCCTCGATGACAGCCGCATCGAGCGGGCGCAGGTGCTTTATGAACTGGCCTGGGCCCATCGCGGCAATGGCGACGGCGAGCAGGCCATCGCCGGCTACCGCCGCATCGTCAGCGATCACACCGACCACGCAAACGTCACGCCCGCGCGGGTCGAGCTGGCCGAACTGCTGATCGATGAGGGTGAGCACGAAGAGGCGGTCGGTCTGCTCGAGGCCGCCGTCGAGGATGACCGCCTCACCGAGCCCGAGCAGCGCGCCTCGGCGATGCTGCGGCTGGCCATCGGCTATGACCGGCTCGAGCGCGACCGCGAGGCCGGCCCGGCCTGGGCGCAATTCGCCGATGCCTTCAACGAGCACGAGCAGGCGCCGGTGGCGCGGTTCAACGCCGGCCTGGCCTTCTCACGCATCGAGGCGCTGGAGCAGGCCGAGCAGCAACTGACCCGGCTGATCGAAGACCACGGCGGCCACGAACTCATCCCGCGGGCACTGATCCTGCGCGGCCAGGTGCAGGCCGATGCCAACCGCTACCCGGCCTCGGCCGAGAGTTACCGCCAATTCCTTTCCGGCCACGAAGGCCACGAGTTGACCTTCCGCGCCCACTTCGGCCTGGGCTGGGCCCACGAACAGCAGCGCCAGTTCGATGAGGCACGCCAGTCGTACACCCGCGTGGTCGAGAACCACGATGGGCCCACCGCCGCGCGGGCGCAGTTCCAGATCGGCCAGACGCACTTTCAGCAGCAGGACTACGAGGCCGCGGTGCGCGAGCTGCTGAAGGTCTCGAGCGTGTACGCCTACGAGGAGTGGGCGGCCCTGGCCCTGCTCGAGGCCGGCCGCGCCTTCGAACGGCTTGAAGACCCCGACAGCGCCCGGCGCGTCTACCGGCAGCTTGTCAACGGCTTCGAAGACCAACCGCCGGCCCGGCAGGCCCGCGCCCGGCTCGATGCACTGGGCGAGGGCGGCTGAAGCCGCCGCGGCCGCCACCCATGACCGCCCCCCC
>PUMS01000026.1 GCA_003551485.1 Phycisphaeraceae bacterium
ACGTGCGGGCGAGGGGGCAGGGGCGCGAGCGGGGCTGGGGGTGGAGCCACAGCAATGTTTGAGACCATCGCGCAGTATCTCGTCGATTCCGGCTTCGGCCAGTTGCACTGGTCGAACCTGGTGATGATCCTGGTCGGGCTGCTGTTCATCTTTCTGGCCATCCGCAAGGGCTTCGAGCCGCTGCTGCTGGTGCCGATCGGCTTCGGCATCCTCATCGGCAACATTCCCTACGACGCCAGCAAGGTCAGTGTGAGCGTCTACGATGGGCCGGTCTCGGAGCGGTACCTGGTCTACTATGAGATCGACATCGACACCATCGACTTCGGCCGGGGCATGGCCGAGCGCTGGGCGCACACGATGCCGGCAATCGACCCCGACCTGCCGCGTCACGAGCAGCAGCGTCAGCGCATCGCCGCGCTTCAACAGGCTTACGGCGAACTTCAGCGACGGCTGCACCCGGACGATGATGCCGGCCGCCACCGCGACACCGTCGAGCCGTGGAACCACGCGCGGCTGATGAGCCTGATCTACCACAGCCGCCGCATCACACTGCGTCAGAAGCCCCAGCCCATCGACAGCCACCTTCAGGGCATGGACCTGCTGGAGCGCGGCCTCGGGGTGATGGTCAACCGCTACAGCACGCTCACCGCGCGGCACGAGGTGGCCGCGCCGTCGATCGAACTGCACGGCGGTGGCCGTTATATCTTCGCTGCCGAGGCGGCCGAGGACGACCGTTACCACGAGTTGTGGAGCGTGCGGCAGCAGGACCCGCACGGCGCCAGCGTCTTCTGGTGGCTGTTCACCGGAGTGGGGGTGGCGGCGATCTTCCCGCCGCTGATCTTCCTGGGCATCGGCGCACTGACCGACTTCGGACCGATGCTGGCCAACCCCAAGACGCTGCTGCTGGGCGCGGCGGCGCAGTTCGGCATCTTCGGCAGCCTCTTCGGCGCCATCCTGCTGGGCTTCACCGCCGCCGAGGCGGCCTCGATCGGCATCATCGGCGGGGCCGACGGCCCCACCGCCATCTTCCTCACCGCCCAGCTTGCACCCGAACTGCTCGGGCCGGTCGCCCTGGCGGCCTACTCCTACATGGCCATGGTGCCGCTGATCCAGCCGCCGATCATCAAGCTGCTGACCACGAAGCAGGAGCGGCGCATTCAGATGCAGCAGCTTCGGCCGGTGAGCAAGCGGGTGAAGGTGATGTTCCCCATCGCCGGGTTCCTGCTCACCGCCTTCCTCTGCCCCGCCGGGCTGCCGCTGCTGGGCATGCTCTTTTTCGGCAACCTGCTGAAAGAGTGCATGGTCACCGACCGGCTGGCCAAGACGGCGCAGACGGCGCTGATCGACATCGTCACCATCCTGCTGGGCATCACGGTCGGGGCCAAGACCTCGGCGGCGAACTTCCTGACGGTGCAGACCATCGGCATCTTCCTGCTGGGCATCCTGGCCTTCGCATTGGCCACGGCGGCGGGCGTGATATTCGGCAAGCTGATGAACGCGATGACGAAGGAGTCGATCAACCCGATGATCGGCGCCGCGGGCGTCAGCGCCGTGCCCATGGCCGCACGCGTCGTGCACCGGATGGGCCAGGAGGCCGACCGCAACAACTTCCTCATCATGCACGCGATGGGCCCCAACGTGGCGGGCGTGATCGGCTCGGCGGTGGCCGCGGGCGTGCTGCTGTCGAAGCTGGCCGGGAGTTGAGCGATGCCGACCGGCGTGATCGACCTGACAAAGCAATCGTCGCCACGACCACCCATGCGCATCTTGCGATTCCACTACGACACGCTTGAATCGACCAGCGACCACGCCCTTCGCCTGGCGGCATCGCACCGCGGCGAGGCGCTGCTGGTCATTGCCGACTGCCAGAGCGCCGGCCGCGGCCGGCACGGGCGGAGCTGGCATTCGCCGCGCGGCGGGGCATGGTTCACGCTGGCATGGCCCATGACCGCACCACCCGACCGCTACCGCCTGGCCCCGCTGCTGGCGGCGATGGCAGTCGTCGAGGCCATCGAGCGCCAATGCCCCGCGGCCGCCAACCCGCCGCGCATCCAGATCAAGTGGCCCAACGACCTGCTGCTGGCCGGCGGCAAACTCGCCGGCATCCTCTGCCAGCAGGATGCCGATGCCCACACCGCTTCCGCGCTGCTGCGCATCGGCGTGGGGGTGAACCTCAACATCGACGCCGAAGCGCTGACCTGCCCATGCCACGAGCCCGAAGCGCTGATGCCGGTGTCCCTGTGGCAGGTTCACCGGGTTCGAGTCGACATCGCCGCGGTCATCGACACCGCCGCCCGCCGGCTCACCGCGGCCCTCACCGCCCTGGAAGGTGTTGACCGCAGCACCATCACCCTGGCACTGGAGCGACTGAACGCCCGACTGGCGTGGCAGGGCCAGCCGGTGCGGCTACGCCTCGGTGAGGGGTGCCGCTGCGGAAGCATCGCCGGCATCGACGCCGAGGGCAGGCTCCTGCTCCAGAGCGAGGCCGGCATCGAGGTGTTCGACGCCGGCGGCATCCAGCAGCTTCGCCGCGATGGTGCCGCCCGCAGAGCCGCTGCCACCGACGGCACACCCTCAGCGCCCGACGTGGCGCCTTGGACCGTTCATTCCCCCCACCATGCAACAGGTGTTTCTTATGTCAAGTGAAGCGACCCCCAACGACGTCTCGACCGCAGGCACCGCTTTCCCCCGGCTCAGCGCCGCCGAGGCGGCGGCGATGATCAACGACGGCGCCACCGTCGGTTTCTCCGGCTTCACCCCCGCCGGCGCGGCCAAAGCCGTGCCCCGGGCGCTGGCCAAACGCAGCAAGGACGTGCAGTCGCGCGGCGGCCAGCTCAAGATCCGGGCGCTCACCGGCGCCTCGACCGGCGCCGCCCTCGACGATGCCCTGGCCGACGCCCATGCCATCTCCTGGCGTGCGCCGTATCAATCTTCGAAGAAGCTTCGCAAGCTCATCAATGCCCAGGAAACGCAGTTCATCGACATGCACCTGTCGCACGTACCCCAGAGCGTGGGCTTCGGTTTCTTCGGCAAGATCGACTTCGCCGTGGTCGAGGCCGTGGACGTGACGCGGGACGGGCGGGTGTACCTGAGCACCAGCGGCGGCTGCTCGCCCACCTTCCTGCGCCATGCCGAGAAGGTCATCATCGAGATCAACCACCATCACGCCAAGCGCCTCGCGGAGATGCACGACGTGATGATTCTGCCCATGCCGCCGTTCCGCAGCCCTATCCCCATCCAGCATCCGCTGTCGCGCATCGGCACACCCTTCGCCAGCGTCGATCCGAGAAAGATCGTGGCCGTGGTCGAGACCGATGAGGGCGACGGCGTGCCGCCGTTCACCCCGCCCGATGCCGCCAGCGAGGCGATCGCGGCCCACGTGGTGCGCTTCCTGGTCGATGAGATGAAGGCCGGGCGCATCCCGCCCGACTTCCTGCCGCTTCAGTCCGGCGTGGGCAACGTGGCCAACGCGGTGATGGCGGGCCTGGGCCGGTCCGAGGATGTGCCGCCGTTCTACATGTTCTCCGAGGTCTTCCAGGATGCGCTGGTGGACCTGATGGAGAACGGCTCGCTGCTGGGCGCCTCGTGCACCAGCCTCACGCTCAGCGACGCCCAGCTCCGGCGGCTGTATGAGAACATGGACTACTTCGCGCCGCGGATCGTCATCCGCCCGCAGGAGCTTTCCAACAACCCCGGCGTCATCCGACGGCTGGGCGTGATCGCCATCAACACGGCGCTGGAGGTCGACATCTACGGCCATGCCAACTCGACCCACATCTGCGGCACCACGTTGATGAACGGTGTGGGCGGGTCCGGCGACTTCATGCGCAACGCGTACCTGTCGATCTTCGTGGCCCCCAGCGTGGCCAAGGGCGGCGCCATCAGCGCGATCGTGCCCATGTGCACGCACGTGGACCACAACGAGCACACCGTGCAGATCGTCGTCACCGACCAGGGCCTGGCCGACCTGCGCGGCCTCGGCCCCATCGAACGCGCCCGCGCCATCATCGACAACTGCGCCCACCCCGACTACCGCGACTACCTGCACAACTACATCGACTCAAGCCGCATGGGCCACCTGCGCCACAACCTCGAAACCTGCTTCGACCTGCACCGCAACCTCATGGCCACCGGTCACATGCTCAAGAAGTGACCCCGCCCCCAAGCCGCAGCGCGCAGCGCGTAGCGCGTAGGGTGGGTAGAGCGAGGTCCGCCGAGCGAAACCCACCAATGAGCCGTGGCGACCGCGACAGGCGCCGGCGGCGAACGGTCAGAATATGCGCATCCGGCGCAGGTACAGGGCGTTGAGCACGACGCTGATCGAACTGGCCGACATCGCCGCGGCGGCGAACATCGGGTGCAGCAGGCCCAGGGCGGCCACGGGGATCAGGCCGATGTTGTAGATGAAGGCCCAGCCCAGGCCCAGCCAGATGCGCCGCATGGTCGCCCGGCTGAGGGCGATGGCCGCGGGGACCGAGCGCAACTGGCCGCCCACCAGCACCACGTGGCCGGCGTCCATCGCGATGTCGGTGCCGCCGCCCTCACCGCCCGGCCCGCGGCCCATGGCGATGCCCAGGTCCGCCGCGGCCAGGGCGGGGGCATCGTTAACCCCATCGCCGACCATGGCCACCACCTGGCCCTGGCCGCGAAGTTTCTCGACCTCGCCCTGCTTGTCGGCGGGGAAAACCTCGGCGATGACGTGGTCGATGCCCAGTTCATCGGCCACCCGGCGCGCGGCCTGCTCATGGTCGCCGGTCATCATGGTCACCGCCAGGCCCATCTTCTTCAGACGCGCCACCACCTCGCCCGCCTCGGCTCGGATCGTATCGGCAAAGCCGATGATGCCCACCGGCCGCCGGTCCACGGCGACCATCACGGCCGTTCGCCTGCCCTTGAGCGCCGATTGCCACCGCCCTTGCACGGCCTCCAGGCCCTCGACCCCCTGCTCGGCCAGCGTGCTGAAGCGGCCGACGATGACCTCGTGGCCATCCACCCTTCCGCGCACGCCCCCGGCGGTGATCGAGTTGAAGCCCTCGACCGGTTCGGTGGCGATGCCTCGCCGCTCGGCCGCGCTCACCAGCGCCCGGCCCAGGGGGTGACTGCTTGCGGCCTCGACCGATGCCGTCAGCCGCAGAATGGCCCGCTCATCCATCGACGCACCGTCGAGCGGCTCGATGTCGGTCACCGTGGCGCGGCCGTCGGTGAGGGTGCCGGTCTTGTCCAGGACCACGTGAGTGAGCTTGCCGGCGCGCTCCAGCACGGCGGTGTCCTTGATGAGGATGCCCCGCCGAGCGCCGAGCCCCGTGCCCACCATGATCGCCATCGGGGTGGCCAGGCCCAGGGCGCAGGGGCAGGCGATGATGAGCACCGCGATCATCGAGATCAGCCCGCGCTCGCCATCGCCCAACACGGCCCAACCGCCCAGCGCCAGCAGCGCGACGACCACCACGATGGGCACGAACACGCCGGATACCCGGTCCACCAGGCGCTGGATGCGGCTCTTGGATGCCTGCGCTGATCGAACCAGGTCGATCACCTGCGACAGGACGGTGGCACGGCCGGTGCGGGTGGCTTCCATGATGAAGCTGCCGCCGAGGTTGAGCGTGCCGCCGATCACCGCCGCGCCGGGGGCGACCTCGACCGGCAGCGATTCACCGGTGACCACGGCCTGGTCGACGCTGGACTCGCCCTCGGAAACCGTGCCATCGACGGGGATCCGCTGGTCGGCCCGCACCCGCACGCGGTCGCCCGGCCGCACCTGCGAGGCGGGGATGGTCTGCTCCTGCCCGTTGCGCAGCACGATGGCCTGCGGCGGCTGAAGCTCCATCAGCCCGGCGATGGCATCGCCGGCGCTGCGTCGGGCCCGGCGCTCGAGCATCCGGCCCAGGCCGATGAGCACCAGGATCATCACCGCCGTGTCGAAGTAGATATGGGCGTGGATGTCCTCGTAGAAGTGGAAGACGGTTACAAACGTGCTGTAGCCCCACGCGGCGGTGGTGCCCAGGGCGACCAGCGTGTCCATCTCCGCGCGGCCGTTTTTCAACGCGTGCCAGGCGCCGCGGTAGAACGGCCGGCCCAGCCATATCTGGATCGGCGTGGCCAGGGCAAGCTGGGCCCAGGCCGAGGCGGGCGTGTGCCAGAGAAACATCATCAGCATCACCGCCGCGGCCATCGCCGCGGCGATGATGAGCCCCGGGAGCGTCAGTTCGCCGTGCTCGGACCGGTCCGGCCGCGCGGTGGCCGCCTGGGCCTGTTCGGAATCGCCGGCGTCGGCGTCGGCCTCGAAACCGGCCTTCTCGATGGCCGTGGCGAGTTGCTGGGGCGTGGTGGCCGATTCGTGGGCGACCGTGGCCTCGCCCGTGGCGAGGTTGACCGTCGCCCGGTGCACGCCGGGGATGGCGGCCAGCCCCCTTTCAACGGCGCTGACACAGCCGGCACATCTCATGCCGTAGACGTGAAGCGTGGTGGTCTGTTCGGCCATGGGCGGTCATCCGCCCTCGGGCCGGGCGCTGAAGCCGGCAGCCTGCACCGCCGCGGCCAGTTGCTGCGGCGTGAGGCGGTCGGGCTCGTAGCTGACGACGGCGCGCCCGGCGGCGTGGTCGACCTGTGCCTCGGTCACGCCCGGCAGGCCCACCAGCGCGCCGCGAACCGCCTCGGCGCAACCGTCACACTTCATGCCATCGATCGAGAGGATGCTGGTCTGCATAACTTGATTTTATACCCAGCCGGGCGTCGATGGTCGATGTGATCTGTGGCACAGGCCTGGCGGCTGCCCCATGCCGGCGCCGGGCAGCGCCTCCAGACGGCGATCACCGGCCAGCGTTTCAAAAAGACTGGCCTATAATTCATTTCGGCGGCCAACCCGTGCAACGGTCGACCCGCTGAAACGACACACCCGGTCCCGACCAGCGGCTCCGTAGACCGCTTGCCGTCCCGACCCGCAACGACACCCCCGCCCCGGAAGCGACCCGCTACCACCACGCGCCCCGTTCATGTTCGAAAGGTCAGCCATGGCCGGCACGATTCAGGCCCCCAGTGTCATCGGTGCGCCCCCACCGCCTCACCCCGCCGGCGCCCAGGCCCGGGTGCTGCTGTGTGGTGTGGTCAGTGATGACCCCCGCCATGATCGCGACCGCGATGATGCCCCTTCCCCGCCCCTGCCCGCAGCGCCGCTGACCCTCGACCGCCGCCACCTCTATCGCGACCTGGGCGTGTTCGCCCCACCACCCCGGCCGGGCCGCGCGTGGGAACTGGCGATGATCCAGCACAACATCACCGCTCACTGCACGCTGCTGGACCTGGCCCCGACCAACCGCTTCATCGAGCAGATCGCCGGCGACCGCTACGACGTCATCGCCATCCACGCCACCGCGGCCCATGCGGCGGCGGTGATGCGGATGTGTGAGTCGATCCGCCACCACCAGCCGCAGGCCATGATCGTCCTCACCGGACCGATCGCCGCCGACACCCCCCCC
>PUMS01000340.1 GCA_003551485.1 Phycisphaeraceae bacterium
CGGCTTCGGCGCAGCCCGCGACCTGCTGCTGGGCGCCCGGTTCATCGACGGGCGCGGCGGAGACATCCGCACCGGCGGCCGCACGGTCAAGAACGTGGCCGGCTACGACCTGTCGCGCTTCATGGTCGGCAGCCTCGGCGAGATGGGCCTGCTCATCGAGGCCACCCTGCGCACCGCCGCCGTCCCCGCGCACGTGCGGCTGCTCGAGCTGGCGCTGCACAGCCCCGCCCGGCTGGATGAGGCGATCCCACAGGTACTGACCACCGATGCCGCGCCCGCGGCGATGGACCTGGCGGCGTCCGATGGCCGGTGGGTGCTGCGCCTGGGCTACTTCGGCCTGGAGCCGGACACCCGCCATCAGGCCGGGGCGCTGGAGCAGTGGCTTACCGAGGCCGGCCTGGCCACGGCCGATACCGACATGGAACGCGATGAGGGCGACCTGGCCGCCTGGCAGCAGCGCGCGGCCGAACACCGTGCATGGCAGAAGGGCGCAAGCGCCCTGTTGAAGCTGATCCTGCCGCCCGCGGTCACGGGCAAGATCCTCGAGGACCTTCACCGCCACCTGCCCGGCGCGGGGCTGCAATGGCTGGCCTACCCGGCGCACGGGGTGATCTGGGTCGGCGGCGATGCCGATGCCGCCGTCCTTGGCCCGCTCGATGCCCGCGCGGCCGAGCACATCATCGCCCACACCGGCATGAAGGCCTGGTACCGCCGCCCCGATGATGCCCGCAACCTGGCCGCGTTCGCCCCGCCGCAGCCGGACTGGCCGCTGCTGGCCCGCATCAGGCACGCGCTCGACCCGCAGCGCCTCTTCAATCCCGGCCGGATGCTGCCGCCGACGATGGAGGGGCGTGATGAATGACACGACAGTGGCACTTCGCGTGGTCAGCGGGCTGGGTGAAGGGCCGCGCCACCTGCGAACCGACAGCGCCCTGCCGCTGGATCAGCGCACCTACGACCGCGCCCTGGCGTGCGTGCACTGCGGCCTGTGTCTGCCCACCTGCCCCACCTACGTCGACAACGGCCTGGAGGCCGATTCGCCACGCGGGCGGATCAACCTCATTCGCGGGCTGGCCGAGGGCCGCATCGAGCCCAGCGAGTCGGTTCGCCACCACCTGGACCTGTGCCTGGACTGCCGCGCCTGCGAGACGGCCTGCCCCTCGGGCGTGGTCTACCACGAGTTGATCGAGGAGGCCCGCCAGTTCTACCCGCCGCGCCTGCCCGAGGGCCCCGACGGCCGGCTGCTGCACCTGTTCCTGCACCGCCTGCTGCCCCATCCCCTGGCCATGCGCCTCGCCCTGCTTCCCGCGCGGCTGCTTCAGAAGATGGGCCTGTGGCGATGGCTGACCCACCCAGCCCTGCTTGGGCGCCTACCGGTGGCCAACCGGGCCCTGGGCCGCCTGGCCAGGGCCCTGCCCGAGGACGATGGCCCCGTCTGGTCGCGGCGGCGGCGGCCGGGGCTGCACCGACGCACCACGCCACGATGGAAGCCGGCCGTGGCGCGCATCGGCTTCTTCACCGGTTGTGTCGACAGCGTCCTGTTCGCTCACGTGCAGCACCAGGCGGTGGACCTGCTGCGCGCTGCCGGCTGCGATGTGTGGGTGGCCACGGGCCAGGGCTGCTGCGGCGCGATCGCCCATCATGGCGGCCATGCCGATGAGGCCCGCAGGCTGGCCCGGGCCAACATCGAGGCCTTCGCCCACACCGGCGACCACCCGCCCGACTACATCGTCACCACCGCCGCCGGCTGCGGCGCGATGCTGCGCGAGTACGACCACCTGTTCCGCGATGACGCCGATGCCGACCGCGCCCGGGATTTCTCCAGGCGCCTTCGCGACATCACGCAGGTGCTTGCCATGCTCGAGCTGCCCGCCCCCCGCCGCGCCCCCCGCCGCTCGTTCGACCAGACGGTGGTCTACCACGACGCCTGCCACCTCCAGCACGCCCAGCGCATCACCGATGCGCCGCGTAAGCTGCTGGCCCAACTGCCGGGCGTGCACGTGGTGCCGCTGGGCGAATCCGAACTGTGCTGCGGTGCTGCCGGCAGCTACAGCCTCACCCAGCCGGACATGGCCGCGCGGCTCGCCCGCCGCAAGCTGCACCACATCACCGCCACCGGCGCCCGCATCTGCATCACCGCCAACCCCGGCTGCGCCATGCAGATCGCCTCGACCGCCGCGGCCGAGGGCGTACCACTCGAGGTCATCCACCCCGTCACGCTCATGCACCGCGCCGTCTTCGCCGGCGCAGGTGCCGGCGATCCGTACGCATCCCGCTGAAACCGCCCCGCTTCACACATCCCCCTGATGTAGGCCGCCGCACCGACCTCATCGTCATACATCAGCAGCGCAGCGCCCCTTGCGGCTGCACCGCACCCACCACGATGAAAATGCCGCGAAGCGCGGCCCTCTGCTTCTCCCTCTCCCCTTGGGAGGGGGGCCGGGGGTGAGGGGAGATTCTCACCGGCCCCGTGCACCTGCCCTCACCCCGGCCCTCTCCCAGAGCGGGAGCGAGCCGGTTTTCTTCGGGCAGAGGCCTGGGGTAAGGGCGGCTACACCGGGCCGTCCGAACCCGCCCTCAGCCCTTGGGCCATCGCACCGGGGGGCGGAGGGAAGCAAGAAGCCCCATCGCGACGGTTTTTCGCGGCGGCGGGTCGAATGCACAGGTCCGAGGCGCGGCCGGGGCATCCCACCGGGCGCTGGAGCCGCCGGGGGGCTATACTCCCGCATGGCAATGCGTTCGAGGCGTGGCCTGACTCCAACCTCGCCTGGGGCCGGACGAATTGTGTTGTACGCCCCCACGCCCGACCGAATGACCATCAGGGCGGACCTTGCGACCTGGACCGGCCCCGGAGCGGTCCGGTTCGCCCGTGGTCGTGAGCCTGAGGAACCGACTGCATGCAGTTGATGACCTGGACGCTGTCACGTTTGGGCAGTCGCTTCAACCTGCTCATGGAGCCCTACCGCCGACGCGTGATGCATTCGGCCATGGGCCGGTTTCTCGACCGGCCGCTGGACCTGATGGTCGGTCTGGTCGAGCCCGAAGGCGATGAGCGGATTCTGCCCTTCTCCACCCGCGCCCCCCTGCTGCACAACTGCGAGCAGTTCGAGCGGCTCAACTCGATCACCTACCGCGGCTACGCCGAGCACCATCGCCTGTGCTTCGAGTTCAACATTCACAGCGTCTTCTACCCACAGGATGAACCGCTGTGCCTGCTGCCGGCGTTCTACCTCGAGATGCGGCTCAGCCCCACCGGGCGGCTTCGCTGGATCGAATCGCGCCACCCCACGCCCGATAAGGTTCGCCTGTTCATCCGCCTTCAGCGGCCCGAGACCGACATTCGCGTCGAGGCCGACGGCGGCTCGGCGGAGACCGGCTTCGGCCGCATCGACCTGCGCTACACCGCCGGCACGCGTCCGCAGCTCGGCCTGCCCGACATGCCGCGCCAGGTCGACTGCGAGGACTGGCCCGTCACCGTGCATGAACGCATCGTCAGCCTCAACGAAGGTGTGACGGCCTCGGCCAGCGGTGATGGCCTTCAGATCGAACTGCCCGTCACCGAACCCGACAGCGGCGTCAAGTGGCGCCTGGTCTGGGGCGCCCACGTCAGCGACCCGGTGCTGCGGCTGGGCAGCGGGGCCCAGACGGTGCACGGCCGCTTCAAGTACAACGAGTTGTGGGGCGACATCGATGCGGTCATGCGCACCGCCATCGAGCAGCGCGACACCCACCTGGCCCATTCGCGACACCTCGAAAAGGCACTGGACACCGCCAGCCTCCTGGTCTCGCAGCGCCACCTGATGCACCAGAGCTTCCAGAGCCTGCTGTCCAACGCCTGGTGGTGCCGCGGCGATGATGGCCGGGAATGGTTCAGCAACTGGGAAGGCAGTTCGCTGTTCCATGGCGTGATCGATGTCGAGTACAACATCGTGCCCTTCTACCTGGCTCTGTGGCCGCGGCTGCTGGCGATGCAGCTACGCCAGTGGACCACCGCGCAGCGCCCGCACGAGCCCTCCGGCGGCGCGGTGCTGGCCCACGACCTGGGCATCGGCTCGGAGGTCGACGGCCAGCGCTTCGGCCATGGCATGCCCGTCGAGGAAAACGCCAGCTACCTGCTCATGCTCCAGGCCTACAGCCACTGGTGCGGCGATGCCTCGATCGCCCGCGAGCAGGCGCCGTTGATCGAGCGGCTGGCCCGCTACCTGCTTTGGGCCGACCGCGATGGCAGCGGCTTTCCCAGCGAGGGCATGACCAACACCTTCGAGGACGGTTCACCGGCGATGCACTTCGCCCGCAAGCAGACCTACCTGGCCTTCAAACGCCTCACCGGCCTGCTGGCGGCGGTGGACCTGCTGGGCATCGCCGGCCATGCCGGCGAGTTCGCCGAGCGGTGTCAGAGCACGGTGGCCGAGGCGGTGAGGAAGGTCGAGGCCAAAGCCTGGCTGAACGATCACTACGCCGTCTGCATCGACCGCTCCGCCGCGGGCGTGGTCGATGCCGACACCGGTCAACCCCTGCCCCACGATGAACTGCCTGGCTGGGATGGCTACTCGATCCACACCGGCAACGGCCTGCTGCTGCCGCTGATGACCGGCCGGCCGCTGCCTTTCGACATGCAGCGGTTGGCCACGGACGTGCTCAATGCCTTCCGTGAGACGCTCTCGCGCTACGGCTGCGGGCACAGTTCGGTCGAGAACGAAACGGTCTGGATCAGCCAGAACCTGTGGCGGGACCACCTCGGCCAATACCTGGGCGCCAACTGGCCGAGCTACCTCTCGCCCCGTTACTGGGACCTCCAGGTGATGAGCAACACCCACGAGCAGAGCTACGGCTACGTGGACACCTACATCAGCAACGCCCTGTGCTTCTACCCCCGCGGCGCGGCGGCGTTGGGCTACCTGCTGGCCCAGCCCCGCCTCGTCATCGACCGCCTCGCTTCCGGCGGCCCCGACATCAGCGTCGATCCGGACGACTCGGTGCCGCAGCGCTGGCCCCTTCTGCCGCTGGCCGAGTGGTCGCTGAGCCGTATCCCCGCCTGCGTCGTCGATGCCGAAGGCCGCATCAGCATCGAAGGCGAAAACGAACCCGTCCGCATCCGTCGCCAGGCCAGGACCGAGCCGCAGCAGATCGGCTGAAGCCCTCCTTCCGCCTGTGCCCCTCTCGGCCCGTCCCCTGCGCCAAGCAGGCGATGACAGGCGGCGCATCCGACATCGTTGCAACGCAGAGATTCGCGCACACCCGGCAGCCCACCGGCGCAGTGGACGCATGATGCCAGTGGTATAGAATCCCGCCCACGGCACGCCGTTCGGTGCCAGTGCAACCCGCCACGGGATAAGAGTCAAGGAGACCCTCAGATGGCCCGACTGATCTACCACGATGCCACCGGCCCGGCACGGGTCGACCCTCAGGACAAGCCCATCTTCATCTGCATGTGCGGCCTGAGCCAGGACCTGCCCCGCTGCGATGGCAGCCACAAGGCCGCCAGACAGAACGAACAGCCCGGCAAGCTGTGCATCTACGACAAGGCCCGCCGAAGCGTCATCGAAGTCCGCGATGACAGTGAGGCGACGGACTGAGCCTGCCGATGGCCTGACACCGCCGGCGCCGCCGGGCCATTGTGGCGTCCGCACCCGGACATGGTGGCTGGCCACGTGGCTCAACGGCGGCGAACCGCCCAACAGCCCCGCGAGGGACGGTCGTGCCCGCACCTTCAGCGCGGCCAATGCCCGGCCACGATGGCGTTCGCACGCGATTGCCACGCCGGCCAGCGGCGGTCGAGGATGCGCTGAAAGGTCGTGGCAAGGGCGTCGAACCTGGCGGCTTCCTCCTGTAGCTGCGGATCGGGTTCGACGTCGGCGGACGCTTCGTCGGCGCGCTGCGCCAGCAGTCGCAGCGATGTAGCGGTGACCTCGAACTGGGCAAGGCGGTAGCGCTCGGAATCGAGGTGCGGCAACCGCCGCACGATGTTTTCGCCCCGGATGGCCGCGCACAACTCAAGCAGCGCTGCGGTGGGATGGGCGAGGTGCCCGCGCGCTGCGCCCTCGCGGCGGGTGAGCAGTTTGCGCTGGCGGCCCCGGTCGAGCCGTGCATCGAGTGCGCGCTGTGCCGCGGTGATGACCGCCAGCGCGGCCGGATCGGCCGGGTGCAACTCAACCGGCGGTTCTTCATCGCCATTGCGCCACAGCAGGAGCCGACGCGGCGCGGTTCTTGCACCATCGATGCGCAAGGTCATCCGTTGGCCGTCTTCGAGCGCCAGGTCGAAGGCCGGCGGGCGGTGGGCCTCTTCAGGCGCGGCCTCCCGCGGCCTCACTTCATGCACCGCCGGCAACAGCCCGTCATCCCGGGGGGCCGGTTCATACAGGGAGGGCGCGTGCCACGGCCGGTCCGCCTCGCGGGCCGCGAGCAGTTCCTCGGCCATCCGCTGCAACGCTTCACGGCGCAAGTCGATGGCCTGGCCTTTCACGATGCGGCGGTCATCGAACTTCTGCAACCACGCTGCGAAGGCCTGCGCATCGAGCGATGCGATCCGGCCATCCAGCCGCCGCGGCACACGCGCGGGGATGTCCAGCATCGGCTCGATCTCGAGAACGCCGCTTTCAGGCCAGTCGGTCCACTGCCAGTGATCGAGCAGCCAGGTACGCACCATCATCAGCGTTGCCCGCTTCTGCTGAAGCGCAACGGCCTCGGCATGTCGCTTGACGTGCGGATCGAGCCGGATCGCCTTCTCACGTCGAAGCTCATCCGCGTGGCCGCCGTCCTCAAGTTGATCTTCGATGGCTTTGATCGCCATGGCCAGGTCCGGGAGGGCCAGCCCCTCACCGGTCAGGCGCCGCTCGATCTGCCGTGAGGACATGTCAAGGCCCGGCATGGCGCTGTCGCTCTGTTGCTCCGGCACAAGCATGACGATCGGCGCATCACTGAAAAGCAGCCGCCGGGTGTAGACCAGTTCAAAGCCCTCCCCCCGGTCATCGGTGAGATGGTAGATGCGTGTGATGCCGTCGAACGCCCCGGTGACGCCCGCGACCCTCAGCGGCGGCACCATGCGCGGCTCAAGACAGGCGGTTTCATCCGCCGCGACCGCCGCGCCGTTCTCGGCCTGCGGGTCAAGGGCCACCGTGCCGAGCATGCGGGCTTCGTTCACGGTGGCCGTGCAGCCGGCGGTCACCAGCAGCCACGCGCCGAGTGCGAGGGTCGCCGCGCATCGGCAGGCATTCCCGACCTCCCCGCATCGGTCCAGGTTGACAGGTGCTGCGACCGGGGCGACGGCGGTGGGGCGCCGCAGGGGGTGGTCGGACGGGCACATGAAGTGTCCTCCGTCAGGGCCGGGGAGTACTGCGGACGTTGGTCGGCCCGCCCGTTTCACCCCTCACGGCGCGCTCGCCTCACACCCACACGTTCAGAAACAGCGCCTGCTCGGTGGTCTTGCCCTTGAGGTCGCCCA